>JAFQII010000170.1 GCA_017397605.1 Clostridia bacterium | reverse complement strand
GCATTTTCGTTGAGGACCTCTTCGACGACGGTATAAACCTTGTAGATGTGCGCTTCCTGTCCGAGCGGGTCGATCTTGACGATCGCGTTCTCGTTGCCGCGGTACTCCTTGCGGAATGCGGAAAGCAAAGCCGCCTCTACGCGCTCCAGCATATACTCCTGCGAGATGCCGCGCTCTTTTTCCAGAGCGGCGAGCGCTTCAAACAGCTCTTTGTTGACAATGGTCTCTTCCGCTACGGATTTGCTTGCGGTCGATTTCTTTCTCATTTTTGATGATCCGTCCTTTCTGTACAAAAAAGTTATGTGATGTTTTTTTATTACGGTGTTGATGATAAAGGTCAGAGGGCGCCGCCCTCTGAAACTCCCGCACAAGAAACTTTTTTGCAAAAAAGTTTCTTATGAATCTTCAAAAAACCCGATTGCCGAAGCCGACTCGTCGGTTTCGGGGGAGAGGGGGAAGATTAGTCTTCGTCAAAAAGAATGGTGCCCTCGCAGATTGCGGTGCATTTGGCGATCTGCTTCTTTTCAAAACGGAGATCATTGCCGTTTTCCTCAATCGTCACGGACTCATCGTCAAACGCGACCAGGATACCTTCAAACTGCTTTCTGCCGTCGACGGCGACAAAGGTACGGAGCTCTACCGTACAGCCGTGGCTCAGCGCGTACTCATAGTGCATCGGATTGACCAGATCGCGGTACGTGCCCGCGCCCGAGACCATCAGGCAGTAAGCGTCCTCGACGGGGTCGAGCTCGTCGATCACGGGGTCGATCAGCTTGGTTACAACCGAGCAGTCATCCGTGCTGATACCCTCTTGGCGGTCGATCGCAACCTCCAGAATCCACTCTGCGACCTCTTTGTAGAACGTCACGTCCCACAGTGTGTAGCCCGCGCCCTCGACCAGCGGTAAAACCGCCTCGCGCACACGGGAGGCAATGTTGTCTTTTTTTGCCATGCAAAAGCACCTCACAATCCCAAAACAATAATCAAGACCGGGTTTGTCAACCCGGTCTCGCACGTCGGTATTCTTTTTACTTACAAACAGAGTATAGCACGTTTTTCTCAAAAAAGCAATAGGTTTTGCAAAAAAACTTTTATACTTATAGTAGAAAAAACAGCCGTCTTGACAACCCGCCCTCGTTTATGTTATCCTAACAAGGAAAAGAGGTGAACGCACATGCACAGCGAGCAGGATCTGCAACGCTTTTTTGAATCCTTGCGTATGCCTGCCGAGCAAAACGGCGTAGGCACGCTTGCGGAAAAGCGCTTGCACGCCGCACTCAAGCGGTATTACGCGCCCGACTCCTCCTGCCTGGAGGTGCCGATCGGCAGATACGTCGCGGACGTGTTTGACGGCGAACGCATCGTTGAGATCCAGACGCGTCAGTTTGCAAGGCTTGCGGGCAAGCTGCAGTTCTTTTTGGAGCGTTATCCGACGACGGTGGTTTATCCCATGCCGCGCACTCGTTATCTTGTCTGGACCGATCCCGAGACGGGGGAGACAAAGTCCCCGCGCAAGAGTCCGATCGTCGGCAAGCCATTGGATGCGTTTCACGAATTGTACCGCATCCGCAATCTGCTGGGCGTCGAAACCCTCACCGTTGAGCTGTTGCTGTTTGACCTCGACGAATACCGCCTGCTGGACGGCTACGGCAAGGAACGCAAAAAAGGTTCGACGCAGGTGCAGCGCATTCCGCGCTCCGCGCCCGAGCTGATCCGCTTGCAGACCCCCGAGGACTATGCGGCTCTGTTGCCGAAAGACCTGCCCGAACGCTTTACCGCATTGCAGTTTGCCAAGCTTGCAAAACTCAAAAGCAGACAAGCCTATTCGGCAATCCACGTACTGGAAGCGCTCGGCATTTTGCAGGAAGACGGAACAGTCGGAAAAGCAAAGGGTTACAGCTTGCATGGCAAGCTGTAAATGAAGTTTCCCTGCGGGAAAAAGAAGTTGCACGCTGTGCAAATGAAGTGTGAGCGTTGCTCACAATGAAGTTGTGTGCCCGCCCGCGTCCGCGGACGATTCGCGCACAAAAGTTAAGTTGAAGCACTTTGAAAATTTTTCCGGTCAAAACAACATATCGTTTGCCGCATCAGCGGCGAACTTCATTTGTAAGCAACGCTTGCAACCCCTCGTACTCTTTCTCCATCCCATCCGCAACCTCTCCTGTCATTCTGTCATACAGATACGAATACGAAAAAAAGCAGTACCCGCTTACGCGTTCATCACCGTAAATCACTTTCAGGCTTCTTGCAAGGATGTCATTGTGCTCGATCCACTCGCGCTTGCCCTCGTCCGTCCCCGCATAGACATCGAGCTCCCCCTCCGTGCCGAGCACTGCTTTGGCGGCGCTCAAGCCGATGTACAAAGAGACGGAATCGTTTGTCACCGCGTCTGCCCAGCGTGACACCATCACGTCGAACGGACAGTATTTGTTTGCAAAGCCAAAATACAACTGCGGCAGAATGTAGTCAATATATCCTTCCGACGAGCACCACAGCTTTGCGTCCGCAAAATACCCGTCCGCGAGCGAATCGAGATTGCCCGCGGGAGAGATACCGAACACCGCCCCGCACGCGTGCGCGGTATCATAAAGAAGCGACACCAAAAGGTTGATGTTGTTCCGCCGAAAATCTCCCACGTCGTCAAAACCGCTTGATGCAAATTCCGCTTCGTCAAACGACGCGTCTGTTGTGGGATAAAAATAGTCGTCCATGTGGATACCGTCCAGACCGTATCGGTCCAGAATTTCCTTTGCGCCCGACGCGATCAGCTCGCGCACCTCGGCGTAAGACGGATCGAGATACAAGCGTCCGCCGTATTCCTTGACGTATCCGTTTTGCGCGTCAAACCAGTCGCGCACCGCATATCCCGTCGGAATCAACGTGATTTCTTCCGACGTGACCAGCCGCAACGGGTTGATCCATCCGTGGACGGAGATGCCGAATTCTCTTGCGGTATCAACGACAGTCTGTACCGCATCATAGGCGATACTGCCGCCGTAACTGCCTGCGACGTATTTGGAGAGCGGATAGACCTCGCTTTCGTACATGCTGTCCCCGTTGGGGCGCAATTGCAAAAACACCGTGTCAAACCCGTCCGAAACAAGCGTCCGCATCATCAGCCGTATCAGTTTCGCAAACGACTGCTCGTCCCGCTGCTTGTTTCCGTCGCGGTACAACGGCTGCATGTCAAACTGCGACAGCCACACGGCACGGATAAAACCGCCGCTTGCCGTTTCCGTTTCTTCCACCGTCACGTGCGAGTAGGTCAAAAACAGCTCGTCCGTCTGCGGCCTGCCCGGCGTGATGCCAAACAACAATGCAAATAGAAATGCCAAAAACCGTTTCATCTTTCAGATCCTTTCAAAATCTTTTGTGCTTACAACACTCTATGTGCAAAAATTTGAAAAAAGACTTGACAAACGCAAATCATTCTGTTATAATGCAAAGGCTGTGTGAAAGCAAAAAACGAATATGCTAATGTGGCTCAGTTGGTAGAGCAGTTGATTCGTAATCAACAGGTCGCGGGTCCGAGTCCCGCCATTAGCTCCAAAAACAAAAATCCCGTCAAGGGATTTTTTGTTTTTTGGAGCAACGAAATACATCCCTGTCGGGATTTGTGAAATGCGCTACGCGCGTGAAATATGGCTTCGCCATGTGAAATGCCAGCGGGCGTGAGTGGATTTATTTCATTTCACATTGCGACGCAGGAGCAATATTTCACAATTCACAAAGTGGATTATTTCACATTTGCCGTGAGGCAAATATTTCACTTGCGCAAAACATCCGTTTTGTGACACCATACGAAATTTTTTCGACAAAGCGCGTCATACGGCGACGGCAAACGGCATATAACTTCAAAAAAGTCCTTGTTTTGCAAGGATTTTTTTGTTTGACAAAAATAAACAAAAGCGATTTTTAAAACAAGAAAATTCCAAAAACTCGCTCTTGACAGAAAACCGTTCCTACCATATAATGAATTTACCAAAGTGGAAATTTGAGGAAAGAAATGGCAAAAAAAGCCAAAATTTCCCACAAGAGGGGGAGGAAAACCCTCAAAACGGCAGGAAAGGAGCGAATGGGACATGTTTACAGGTACATATCGACATGCGATCGATGCCAAAGGGCGTCTGTTTGTTCCCGTTCGTTTGCGTGAGGAACTGGGGGAAACGTTTATGCTCACGAGAGGTCTCCAATCCTGCCTGCGTTTGTATCCGATGGGCGCATGGACGGAGTTTGCCGCCAAGATCGCCGCTTTGCCCGAATCCAAGGCAAAAGAGGTGCGCCACTATTTCTTTGCAAACGCGTTTGAGACCTCCTTGGACGCGCAGGGAAGAGTGACGCTTCCCGCAGACGGCAGACGGTTTGCGTCTCTTGACAAAAACGTGGTGCTCGTCGGCGACGACACGCGTTTGGAGATCTGGGACGAAGCGCGTTGGGACGAGCTGGATGCGGCGAACTACGACAAGATTCTGCCTACGCTGGAGGAGCTCGGTTTCTAAATGGAATTCAAACACATTACCGTGCTTTTGCACGAGACCGTCGACGCGGTGCTGACCGATCCCGACGGAACGTATATCGACTGTACCTTGGGCGGTGCGGGGCATACTGCCTTGCTGTTGTCCAAGCTGTCGGAAAAGGGCAGAGTCATTGCGATCGACCGCGACGACCTTGCGCTTGAACACGCGCGCGAGAAATTGCAGGATGACAGACTCATTCTGGTCAAGAGCAATTTTTCGGAGATCGCGTCCGTTGCGGCGGAATACGCGCCCGACGGTGTGCAGGGCATTCTTGCCGATCTGGGCATCTCCAGTCCGCAGGTGGACGATCCCGAGCGCGGTTTTTCGTATGCGGCAGATGCCGCTTTGGACATGCGCATGGACCGGACGCAAAGCTTTTCCGCTTACGACGTGGTCAACACCTACACCCGCGATGAACTGGCACGCATTTTCCGTGATTACGGCGAGGAGCGTTTTGCCGGCAGAGTTGCGGACAAAATATTACGCGCGCGCGAGCACGCGCCCATCTGTACGACGGCGGAGCTGACTGCGATCGTTGCGAGCGCGATCCCCAAGCAAAACAAAAAAGAGGGGCATCCCTGCAAGCGCGTGTATCAGGCGATCCGCATCGAGGTCAATTCCGAGCTGTCCAGCATCAGCACGATGATCGAGCAGGGGATACCGCTTTTGACGTCGGGCGGACACATGGCGGTAATCAGCTTTCACTCGCTGGAGGACCGCATCATCAAAAACGCCTTTGCGACGGCAGAGCGTCCGTGCACCTGCCCCAAGGATTTTCCGATCTGCGTCTGCGGCAAACAGCCGACCGTACGCGTGCTGACGCGCAAGCCCATTCTCCCGACCGAAGAAGAAATCACAGCCAACAACCGCGCGCACAGCGCCAAGCTGCGCGTCTGCGAGAAGCTTTAAAATACGAAAGGATGACAAAGCGATGGAAACCAACACCGCAAAAAGAAAGCAAGTGACAAAAACCAATACCGCAGTCAATACGGGTGTTTCCGCGCCGCGTCAGGCAGTCGGAACCGTAACCCGTCCCGCTCCCGCGCGCCGTACGCTGTCTCCTGCACAGAAAAAGAAGATGGCACGCCGCAAGGCGATCCGCGAGCCCAGATTCATTACCGTACGCAAGCAGCGCAAGGAGCGCAAGCCGTTCCCGTTCGGTGTGGTCTTTGTGCTCACACTCATCACGGCACTGTTTTTGTTTATGATGATGAACTACGCGGAGATCGACCAGTACAACGGTGAGATCCGCGACCTCAAAAACGAGATCGCCGAGCTGCAGTCTGAGCAAAAGAAGCTCGAGGTCCGTTTGGAAAACAAGGACGACCGCGCCGCGTTTGAAAAGTACGCGACCGAACAGCTCGGCATGGTCAAGTCCGACACGCTTGACAAATACATCGTCACCTTGTCCCCCGAGGACAAGACCGAGATCATGGAATACGAGGACGAAAAGGACAGCGGCTTCGGCTACTTGCTTTCCGGTCTTGCAGAGGTTATGAAAGGCTTTTTTGAAGACAAGGGCGACTCGTAATATTTCCGCGGCAGTACGAATATAGTAAAAAAGGGCAGGGTAAGAGCATATTTTGCGTCTTACCCATTTGCACTATCTGTGCTCCCTGCGGTCGCAGTGATATTCGCTTCGCGAGTGATATTTTCGCTGTCGCGAAAGCGAAGGTAACAATTTGCTGTACGCAAATTGTAGATTTATTGTATTTTTCCGAAAGCGAGAGCTTTCGGCATCAAGTTTTTTGAAGATTCTTAAGAAACTTTTTTTTCAAAAAAGGTGCTTAAGCGCCCCCCGTCCCCTCCCCCGAAAGGAACCGCTATGGAACAGAACAAGGCAAAACAACCCAATACCCCCGTTCCGAGCGGCGAGAGAATGCCCGAAAAGAAGGGACGCAGAGAAAAGAAGCGTTTTGAACTCACGCACAAGATCATTGTGACGCGCAGTAAGGTCGCGCTCGCTTTGATGGTCGTGCTTTTGATCGGCCTTTGCGGCAGACTGGCATATCTGCAATTGCTGGATCCGCACGGATACGCAGACGAAGCGGTGGAGCAGTACCCCTTTGAGGTCAAGCTGGAAGCCAAGCGCGGCACGATCTACGCGTCGGACGGAACGACCAAGCTGGCGGTCAGTGCGACCACGCAGACGGTGTTTATTTCGCCGTACGACATCTATAAGGCGGCGACAGAGTCGGACGACGAGAGCGTCGAACCGATGGGCGAAACGGCATATCTGCGTTTTATCGCCAACGGGCTTGCGTCTTGTCTCGACGATTATAACGCGCAGACATTGCTTGACAAATACTATGACCTGGGCGACGCCAAATTGCGCTACAAGTACCTCGTTGTCAAAAAAGACATCAGCGAACAAGAGGAACAGCGCGTACGCACCTTTATTGCCGAAAACGACCTCGAGCTGCAGATTGCGCTGGAGGAAGGCACCAAGCGTTATTATCCGTACAGCACGCTCGCGTCCCAGCTGCTCGGCTTTGTCGGCTCGGACAATACGGGACTGAACGGCATGGAATTTGTCTATGACGAATTCTTGCGCGGGACGGACGGCAGAGTTGTGCATGCGCAGGATGCCAACGGCAACGAGCTTGCTTATAACTACGAAAGCTACATCGAGGCGGAGGACGGTCTCAACCTCGTGACCACGATCGACTGGACGATTCAGTCCACGGTCGAAAAGTATCTCGCCGAGACGTACGCGGAGCATGAGCCGGAGGGGCGCGTTTCCGCCATTGTGATGGATGTCAACACGGGCGAGATTCTGGCACTTGCGATCTATCCGAGCTTTGACCTCAACGACTATACAACGCTTTCCGCCGAGTACCAGACCAAGCTGGACGCGTATGAAGGCGACAAAGACAGCTACCGCTCCGTACTGCGCAACGAAATGTGGAACAACACGATCGCAACGCAGACCTACGAGCCCGGTTCGACCTTTAAGATCATTACCGCCGCCATGGCGTTGGAAAGCGGTTCGATCACGCCTGAGCAGGAGTTTAACTGCGGCAGAATGATCACCATTGCGGGACAGACCATCCATTGCCACGCAAGCTACGACCACGGCATGCAGAATGTTGCGATGTCGCTGGTCAACTCGTGCAACCCCGCGTTTGCACACATCGGCCACGCGGTCGGCACCAAAAAGTTTGCACAGTATTTTGAAAACTTCGGTTATACCGAAAAAACAGGCTCGGACATTCTGGGCGAGGTTTCTTCGATTTATTACGAAACGACGGGAGTCAATTTCGGTGAATTGGAATTGGCTGTCTACTCGTTCGGTCAGACCTTTAAAGTCACGATGCTCCAGCACATCGCCGCATCCAGCGCAATTGCCAACGGCGGCTACCTCGTGACGCCGCACATCGGCAAATACCTCACGGACGAGAACGGCAACGTTGTCAAGACCTTTGCGACCGAAAGCAAGCGCCAGATCGTCTCTGAGGATGTGTGCAACAACATTCTGTCCTATCTTGTCAACTCCACCAAAAATGCGTGCGTCAGCGGCTATGACGTCGTTTCCAAGACGGGTACGTCCGAGAAACGAGATACCGTAAGAGAGGACGACTACGTTTCCTCCTG
>JAFQII010000169.1 GCA_017397605.1 Clostridia bacterium | reverse complement strand
AGCCATCCAGCCCTCGTTTTTGCCGAGGTAGGAAGCGATACGGAGTGCAAAGCACTTCTTGCCGAGCAGAACGTTTCCGCCGTAACCGGAGTTGATAGACCAGATGGTGTTATCTTCGGGGAAGTGGCAGATGTAGCGTTCGTTTTCATCCATGTTTGCACGAGCGTGCAGACCTTTGATAAAGTCGCCGTCGGTACCCATAGCCTCAAGAACGTTGAGACCTACACGGGTCATGATGAGCATGTTGAGAACGACGTAGATGGAGTCGGTCAGCTCGATACCGTTCTTTGCAAAGTCAGAGCCTACAACAGACATGGAGTAGGGGATGACATACATGGTTCTGCCGGTGTAAGAGCCCTTGTAGAGCTTGCCGAGCTTTTCGTAGCACTCGGTGGGATCCATCCAGTTGTTGGTATTGCCTGCGTCCTCTTTTTTACGGGAGCAGATAAAGGTTCTGCCTTCAACACGAGCGACGTCGTTGACGGCAGTTCTGTGCAGATAGCAGCCGGGAAGTTTTTCCTGGTTGAGCTTAAAGAGCTCGCCGGTAGCGCAAGCTTCGGCGCGGAGCGCTTCTGCCTGTTCCTCGGAGCCGTCGATCAAAACGACTTCTTTCGGATTGACAAGAGCGATCATCTCGTCGAGCCACGCATTGACTTTAGCATTTTTGATGCCGAGATTGTTGTTCATACGTTTTCCTCCATAATCAAGAAAGTATTTATATGTTTTTTTCTTTTTTTATCAGATTAGAGATTTTTGCAAAACTGTCGATCGACAGCATTTCGCCGCGGATATCCGTCCGCAGACCGCATTGTTCAAGGATGCTTGCGGTATGCTCCTTGTCTAAATAAGGAAAATACGAGGTCAAGGCGTTGCAAAGTGTTTTTCTGCGTTGCAAAAATGCCGCCTTGATCACTTCAAAAAAGAGAGACTCGTCAGCAACATCGACGGGGGGCGTCTGATAAAGATCCAGACGGATCACTGCGCTGTCTACCTTGGGTTTGGGGGAAAAGTTCCCGGCGGTAACCGTAAATAAACGCTTGACCGACGCATAATAGCCGATCGATGCCGTAATCGCACCGTAGCCGTCTTGTCCATGTCCGGCGCAAAGACGCTCCGCGACCTCTTTTTGCACCATCACCGTGATACTGCGAAACCCATGCTTGCCTTCCAAAAGCTTCATCAAAATCGGTGTCGTGATGTAGTAGGGAAGGTTTGCGCAGACGCAGACGGGCATGTCCGCAAAATATGTCTTGAGCAGGGTGTCGAGATCGACTTTCATAATATCCTGTTCAATCAGGGTGATATTGGGATAATCTGCAAAGATTTTTTGAAGCGGATCAATGAGATCATGGTCGATCTCGACCGCAACCACCTTTTTTGCAACGGGTGACAGCTTGGTTGTCAAAGCACCCAGTCCGGGACCGATTTCCAATACACCGCAGGAGTCATCGATGCCGCTCTCGCGCACAATTCTCTCGGGAATCGCCGCATTGGTCAAAAAGTTTTGGCCGTACTGCTTTTTCTTATGAAACTGCTCGCTCATTCTTTTTCAATGATGGTCAAAAATTTTGCATTTGACCCGTAAGCGATTTGTCCGTGCGGAATAGATGCAAGGAAATAGATACTGTCTCCTGCAGAAAGCTCTACAATCTTATCGCCGAGAATGACGCCGATCTTACCCTCCAACACATAGTTGAATTCCTGTCCGCCGTGAACGAGCAAACGCGGATTCTTGTCAGCAGGGGAGAGTGTCACGATCATCGGCTCCTTGTCTCTGCCTTTGAAGTTGGTCGCAAGTGCCTCAAACTCATAGCCCTCGTGGCGCAGGATTGCAATGCCCTGTCCCTTGCGTGTGACGCAGTAATCCAACATACGCGGAGACACGCCTGCGAGCAGCTCGGTCGCATCAACGCCCAAAACGCCTGCGGTGGAATAGATCACGCTGATCGGGATATCGGTCTGACCGATTTCGTATTTTCGGTAATCGTCCAAAGAAACTCCGATCTTCTCCGCAACCTCTTCTTGCGTCAGCCCGATCGCATCACGAAGATACATGATTCGCTCTGCGATTTCGTGGATCTGCTCGTTTACGCCCATTGTCTGCCTCCATCGTTGGAATTAGCCCTATTCAGCCAGTTTACATACAGTTATATTATACCATAGAAATTAAATAAGTCAAGGGAATTGTATGAATTTTCTTACTCGTCGGCAAGATTTTGCAGGTTTTGCAGGATACGGTTTTTCCCTCTCCACGAGAAAGCATATTGCGCAAATTCGGCATCGCTCATCGCTTCGATCTCCTGCGCGCAAAAGCCGCCGTGCCGTTGCTCGATAAAAAACGGAATGTCCGTATGCTTGCGGTCTTTGTTGTGCGGACAAGCCTTTTGGCACACGTCGCATCCCCATGCGATATGATGCTGACGCAAGGTTTGCGATTCCTCATCGGTGAGCTTTTTCTTTTGAGAGAGCGCAGAAAAGCATTTTGTGACATCGACACCGCGTTCCGAGATAGCCATTGCAGGACACATCTCGGCACATTTTCCGCAATCAAGGCATAAAAGTGCTTGATTGACACTGCAAGGAATCTTCATGCTCGTCAAAATCGAACCAAGGAACACATAACTGCCGTATCGCGGATGAATCAGCAGAGAGTGCTT
>JAFQII010000168.1 GCA_017397605.1 Clostridia bacterium | reverse complement strand
GAGATACTCTTACAAACTAAAACGGCGTGATTTTCACGCCGTTTGATTTTTTATGTTTTGCTTACAAATGCGGATTTGCGGTAGAAAATCAGAGACATCACGGTTGCAACCGCCCAGCCGATCGGCCATGCAAGCCAGATACCGATGGTGCCGAATACGTCCGACAACACATAGGCAAGGAGCACGCGCAATAACAGATCGGTAAACGTTCCCGCCATAAACTGCTTCATTTTGCCCGTCCCGCGCAAAATGCCGTCGGACACAAGCTTTGCCGCGACAACGCAGTAGAACGGCGCGAGGACGCGTAAAATTTCAATACCCACAGACAAAGCCTGCTCGCCCGGCTCGTTCATAAACAGCAGTACAAGCGGTTTGCCTGCAAACACATACAGCAAAGACATCGGTATGCAAATCGCCCATACCATTTTCAGCCCTGCAAAAAATCCTTCGCGGATGCGATCGGGCTTGCCCGCACCGAGGTTCTGCGCAGAAAAGTTGGAGATACCGTTTCCGACTGTTGTTAAGGAAGTGATCACAAGGTTGTTAAGCTTGATGGATGCGGAGTATCCTGCCATGGCGGCAGAGCCAAAGCTGTTGATAATACCTTGAATGATAATGTTACCGACCGAAATAAAGCTTTGCTGCAGGATGCTCGGAACCGCAATCGCGGAGATTCGTTTGAGCAGTGCAAACGAAAAAAGCTTTGCCTTTTGAGCTTCTTTGACCTTGCGCAGTCTTTTGATGACAAAAACGACTGCCAGGATACAGCTGACGCCCTGGCACAAAAACGTCGCCCACGCAACGCCTGCGACACCCATATCAAATGCCGTGACAAACAGAATATCCATCCCGATATTGGCAACGGACGAACATGCAAGAAAAATAAAAGGCGTCTTAGAGTCTCCCAGCGCCGAAAACACGCCCGTTGCGATGTTGTAATAAAACACAAACGGTAAACCGAAAAGATAGATGACAAGATACAGATAAGAATCGTCAAAAACATTTTGCGGCGTATGGATCCATTGCAAAAGTTCTTTGCAAAAAAGCAATCCTCCCGTCATCAATATCGCACATAAAGCGCCGCCCGCAATTAACGTGGTGTAGACTGCGGTTTTCATATCGGTATAGTTCTTTGCGCCAAACAATTGCGCAACGATCACCGAGCAGCCGATATTACAGCCAAAGGCAAATGCTATAAAAATCAATGTGATCTCGTAGCTGTTACCGACCGCCGCCAGCGCATCCTCGCCGATAAACTTGCCTGCAACAAAGCTGTCCGCGATATTATACAGCTGCTGAAACAGTACGCTGCAAAACAACGGCAGGCAAAATCTCCACAAAACCGTGGATGATTTTCCGACCGTCAGATCTTTGTTCAATCCAATCACCGCCTTTTTCGTCAAGAGTATAGCACAAAAATCAACTGTTTGCAAGAGATTTTTTCATTGACTTTCCGCCAAAACTGTGGTAAGATAACGACAGCACATACTGTGCTGAAAAGGAGGCGACTTTGAAATGGTTGGCAAAATCATCTATGACGAAATGTCAGAACGCATTATACAAACCACCGAGCGCTTGGTGACAGAAAAAGGCGCACATACCGTCAATGTCCGCATGGTGCTCAAGGAGCTCGGGATCACCAACCGTGTGTTTTACAACCGCTTTGGCAATATTAATGAGGTGCTTGAAACCGTATACGAACGGACGATCATGGAGATCCGCAAGAGCATGAGCGCACCTCTTGATCCCGATGCAGACTTTTTTGAGTATGTTTTGGACATCGTGGTCAGATCGTTGCTTTTGTCATACGATAACAAAATGCGGTTTTATCAGTATATTTTGGAGAACAAAACCATCTCGCGCGACAACTATAACTGGTGGACGGGCGAAATCAAAAAGCTGATCGAATACGCGAAGTCAAAAAAGATCATCAGGGATGTCGATTCTGATATTTTGAGTTATTCGATCTGGTGCTTTTGCCGCGGCTATAATACCGACGCGGTTGCAAGACAAATCCCAAAAGAAGTCGCAGTGGAGAATTTCAAGTACAGCTTTCGAATTCTGCTGGATGGCTTGAGGGCATAAAGGTTTCAAAAAGATCGTATTTTGCGGTCTTTTTTTCAAAAGCTCTTGACAATCATTTGATTGTGTGATATATTCTTATCAGACAAAATTTTTTTGGAGGATTTATGAAAAACAAAACAAAGGCTGTTTTGTTGACATTGCTTCTTGTCTGGGGGCTGACAGGCTGCAATGTCCAAAACAAAGAAGAAAGCCTAAGCGGCTCGTCGTCTGTACCGGATACTTCGGTTGAGGAATCTGTCGCAGAGAGTCCCGCGTCCGACTTTTCGTTTCATGAGATTGACGGGCGCGGCATCGTTTATTATCACGGCAATGATGAGCACGTCGTGATCCCCGCGCAAATCGACGGCAAGCCAGTTACGGAAATCGGCAGACAAGCGTTTTATCGATATGACAAGCTTGTATCCGTGACAATCCCGAGCACGGTCACGACGATCGAAAACGAGGCGTTCAACTATTGCACCAATCTCAAGACGGTTCGATTGACTTCCGGACTTCAAAAAATCGGGAGCAACGCGTTCAAAAACTGTATCTCTCTTTCCGAGATTGCGCTTCCTGATACGCTGACGACGATCGGCGACTCCGCTTTTTCGTGTTGTTATGACCTGAAGCAGGTGCATATTCCCGCATCGGTTGATAACTGGTGGGGAGGCGCTTTTTACATGTCGGGATTGGAGAGCGTGACGTTTGAAGAAGGGCTGACCTATATCGGCTACGGTTCATTTGCCGTTACCAAGCTCAAGGAGGTCGTTCTTCCGTCTTCGATCGAGTCCATTGAATTCAATGCGTTCAACGGGTGCGATGATCTTGAAAACATTGTCCTGAACCAAGGTCTCAAAAAAATCGACTCGGGAGCGTTTGAGCATTGCTCAAAGATCGAGAAGATCGTCATTCCCGCATCCGTTTCCGAGGTGGACGAAAGTGCTTTTGTAAATTGCGAAAACTTGGAATATGTAATCTTTGAGGGGGATGCGCCCGCAAGCTTTACGGATCCCAATTTCCTTTCCCTCGGCTCATACTACGTTTGCCATTACGAAGATGCAAAGGGCTTTTCTTCTCCGTATTGGAACCACTACAAGACCGCGGTCATCAGCAAGGATCACAAAACGGTTACCAAGCCCGAGATCACGTATTCGGGAGACTACGAATACGTCGAACATGACGGAGAAATCGAGATCATCAAGTATTTCGGTTCTTCCAAAAAAGTCACAGTACCGTCGGAAATTGACGGCAAACCGGTCACTGCGATCGGATACGGTGCATTTGCGCTGAACGCTGTGTTAGAAAAACTGCATATTCCATCCTCTGTCAAACTGATTGACGGGTATGCGTTTGCATATTGCGATCTTCTCTCGGACGTAACGCTGTCAAACGGATTGCAAACCATCGGCAGAGACGCGTTTTGCCTTTGCGATGAGATTAAATCGATCACCTTGCCTCAAACATTGACCGAGCTTGGGGACGATGCATTTTCCAACTGCAGAGGATTGACGGAGATCACGATTCCCGCAGGGAT
>JAFQII010000167.1 GCA_017397605.1 Clostridia bacterium | reverse complement strand
GCCGTCGGCGGTGCGGGCGCGTTTTGCACATCAAAGATCACATCGTGTGAGGAAATTGCTTTTTTGGACCTGGGATGCGAGTCGGTCAAACGCTTGACGTTTGATGCGTTTCCCTTGACGGTCGCGGTGGATATGCACGGTGGCGACTTGTTTGCGCGTCAATAATTCGGTGCGGGCGGCTTGACCTGCTCGGGCGGTTCTTCGCCGGGTAAGAGCGGCTTGTCGATGCCGATGCTTTTTTTGAATGTAACGCTTGCGTTGATGACGCAGGCGTTTTGTATTTCGTCATAAACGATTTTAAAGTCGTAGTCTATGACCTCGTCGGTCTGTCTGGCGAGATAGGCATCAAACGCGGCGCGTGCACGCAGCTCGGCTTGCTCGCGCGGAAGAATGACCGTTTCGGAAGTGTATTCGCGGAAAACCGCGGTCGTTTTGACAAACGGCGTCTCGATGATGCCAAACAGTACGACGGGCTCTCGTGTAACTTCGGCGTCAAACTGCTCGTAGGTGCATTGCTCCGTCCAAAACAGATCAAATGCCTTGCCGAATGCGGTCACGGTCGTTTTGACCTGTTCTCTGCCCGTATAGTGCTTGCGTGTGTCGGACAGCGGAACGACCTCGGAGAATTGCTCGTACACCTGCGCTTGGATCTTTCCGCGCGCGTGGTGCAGGCGGTAGATGTTCCGCGCCGCGACGGTATAGGCGGAAATCAAAAGCTGTCCCTTGCTGACGACGTCGCCGACCTTTACGACCGCTGTTCCGTCGACGGCTTCGACCGAAAGCACAATGCCGTCATAATCCGAAACGATGTTGCAAAAACCGTTTTTCTGCTCGATCTCGGGTGTGTGGGTGCGTTCCAGCACCTCGACTTGAATATGCGTGCCCTTGATGTTGATCGCAAAGGACGACAGCTCGCCGTATTTGATCAAAAACTCGTTTTGCGCCTGCAGTACGGGAATGCGCGGAATAAAGCTTCCCACACCGATGCCGTAGTCCTCCAGCGCCCGGATGATCTCCTCATCCGACAACAGCGTGTTGCCGTTGACGGTGATCTTCCACACAAACAGCTCGGCATAAAACAACAGTGCCAGACCCAACAGCAAGCCGACGAGCAAGCCGACGCGCTTTTTGTACCTTGCGATCAAAAACGGCAGTCCGTGTCTGCGGATGATCTCCGCTTCGATGCCGTTTTGCGACGCGCAAGCCAACAAAGGCTCTGCGTGTGCCAGCGTCGTGTCAAGCGTCCAGAATCCGTCCTGCTGTGCGAGACGCCAAAACAGAATGCGGTTGGTTGCAAGTGTATGTACAAATGACAGCATACCGCCGCCTGTCAGGCGGACGGTATAAGAGCCAAACAGCGGTCGAAAAATACGGTACATGATTATTCCTCGTATTCGATGCGGATGATTTTACCTTCGATGACGATGCGGTTTTCGGACAGAAAACGCATTTCCAGCCCATGTCCGCGGATTGCAAGGCGGTGTTTGCCCGCGCCGACGGCGATGCACGTGTCCGTGTACTCCAACAATGCGTCGATCCCCTCGGCAACCAGCCGTTTCATACCGCGCAGTTCCAGATAAATGCCCTCGGTCAAGCCGTGCGCGGCATTTTTTTCTTTTGCAAAAAAGTTCATACAATCACCTGCAAGACCAGTATATTGTCACGAGGGTGATTTTATGAAATGCAAACGCGTTGTTTGGTTTTGCGTGCTGGGTGCGTATTTTGTATTGTTGCTGTGCAAGCCGCGGCTTGCGAGTGAAGTGACGCTTGCGAGACTGTCGTTTTTTGTACGCACGGTGTTTCCGTCGCTGTTTGTGTCGATGTGCCTTTCGGGGATGCTGGTGACCTCGCCGATCGTGCAGGTGCTGTACCGCTTTCCGTTTGGTGTGGAATGCACCGTGTTTGCACTGGGCGTGCTTTGCGGATTTCCCGTCGGGGCGCGGAGCGCGCTTTTGCTGTACCAAAACGGACAGATCACCAAAAAGCGCGCGGAGTTCCTCTGTGGGTTCGCAAACCTTGCCTCCCTGCCGTTTTTGATCGGGGTGGTCGGAAGTACCTTGTTTGAAGATATGATGCTTGGAATGCGTTTGGCGGGATTACAGGCGGTGTGCGCGCTGGCGGCGGGCGTGGTTTTGTATCTTGTTCTGCGTCCCGATTGCTGCGGAATCTCTGCCGCGCCTTCCGGCGGGCAAAGCGTGTCGGCGTCGGTTGCAAACAGTGCGCATACGATGCTGGAGCTGGGCGGTATGATCGTGTTTTTCGGTGTCGGCGCGGATATAATTACCCGATTGACCGATATCAGCGGCGTCCCCGCCGTAGTGCTGCAGGGCTTTTTGGAGTTTTCTTCGGGGTGCGCGGGCGCATCGGCATACGGCGGAACAGTAGGTGTGATCCTTGCAACCCTTTCGGTCGGCTTTTCGGGGCTTTGTGTGTTCTCGCAGGTCGCGTCCGTGACAAAGGGCGTGCTTTCGATGCGACCGTACGTGGCAGGGAAGCTGATCCAAACTGCGCTGATGGGCGCGTTTGCTGTCTTGACAAACGTCTGAAAATATGGTACACTATCCATATCAAAAAGCAAAGGAGACACCTGCGATGCGCCGCGAAACCGAACAGCTCGAAAAAATCTGTGCATATTGCGAATACGCGACCGTGATCGCCGACTCGGGTGTCTGCGTCTGCAAAAAGAAAGGCGCTGTCCGCGCCGACGGCTCTTGCCGCCGTTTCAAAGAGGATCTGCTCAAGGTAAAACCGCACCTTCCGCTTCTGCCCGACAGCGACGGCGCGATCGAAACGATCTAAAAAGTTTTTTGTCTTTTTTTCAAAAAAGGCTTGACAAATAGGAATATTTGAGTATAATAGTTCATGCGCGTTCGGAGAGCGGCCCTCTGCTCGACGGCAAAAAGACGCGCAAAAGATTTTGGGTCTGCGGCTGTGGCGGAATTGGCAGACGCGCACGTTTGAGGGGCGTGTGGAGTACTCCGTATGGGTT
>JAFQII010000166.1 GCA_017397605.1 Clostridia bacterium | reverse complement strand
GCAGAAGAAGAGCTCCCCTATCCAGAAAAAGAAGAGCAGCTCTCTTTCCTGTTTGTCGGCAACAGCTCGACCTACTTCTTTAACATTCCGCTCAAGTTTATGCAGATTGCAGAATCCGTAGGCATGGACGTCGACGTCAGCTTCTGCTGTGTCGGCAGTGCGTATCTGCATCAGTTTGCGGACGAAAACGACGAAAGACGCGGCATCCCCCTGCGTGAGCACCTTGCGGCAAAGAAATACGACTACGTCGTCTTGCAGGACAACAGCGGCGCAGATTATGAGGACTCCAAGCCCGCGATCGACATTCTGAAACCGCTGATCGAAGCAAACGGCGCGCAGATGTTGCTGTACAAGCGCTATTCCTCCAATGACGATCCCGCACAGAGACTGGACAGCGCATACCGTCACGAGGTCAACTACACCAAGCTGGCAGAGACCTTTGGCGTAGAGAAGGTCGCGCCCGGCGCAGACGCTTTTTTGATCTGTACCGAAAAATATCCCGACATCAATCTGTATTTTACCGATAACTCCCACCACGGTCTGACAGGCTCTTATCTGCTTGCATGCACCATGGCAATCGAATTCCTTGATATCGACCTCGACAAGGTCACCTACACCGCAGGCCTGGACGACGCAACGGTCAAAGCACTCAAAGAGTGTGCAAAGATCGCATGCGAGACGGGTTACGACTATCCGCAAAAATAACATCATAAAAACAAAGACATACGAAAGTGAGGTTCTCCAATGAAATTCAAACGATCGCTTATCTTTTTGCTTGTTTTCTCCCTGCTGACAACTGTACTTTCGGTTCTTGCAAGCGCCATGCCCGGTGATATCGACGGCAACGGCGAGATCACATCGCTCGACTACATGATGCTCAAGCGGCACGTTCTGGACACATATGAGATCGACGACGAGCTGCTTGCTGACGCAGATGTCAATGCCGACGGGTCCGTCGATGCACAAGATTACATGATGCTCAAACGGCATGTTTTGGGCACATACACCATTGGCGAAAAGCCGTCCGATCCGGCATACACAAACGTTGCACGCGGAAAAAGCTACACCCGTACGGTACTCTACCCCAATAACAGCAACCCTACCTATCCCGATGAGGGCGGCATGAGCATGACCGACGGAGAGATTTCTCCCGACGATGCAAGATACGGCAACACGACATTCGCGGGCTTTAATAAAAACTCTGACGATTACAAAGCAAAAGGCTATGCACATATCACCGTCAATTTGGGCGAAAACCACCTGCTCGATCAATTCACCGCCTATATCGGCTCTGTCGGATTAGGCGCGGGCATCGACGCTCCCGAGGTCATCTGGGCGTATCTTTCCGCAGACGGTGAAACATGGTACAACGCAGGTGCGCTTGACTTTTCCGACACGGATAAGGTCAACACCCTTGAGGCAACGTTAAAGCTTGACAGCGCGCTGTCCGCAACATACGTACAGTTCCGCTTCCTCGGCAACGGCAACTGGATCTTTGTCAGCGAAGTAGAAGCATACGGTATTCCGTCCGAGACAGTAACCCCCTATCCCGAAAGCAAAGATCAAAAATCTTTCCTCTTTGTCGGCAACAGCGCAACATATTATTTCAACATCCCGCTCAAACTGATGTACATTGCGGAATCCGCCGGCGTCGATATAGACGTTGAAGTCTGCTGTGTAGGCAGTGCATATCTGGAGTATTTTGCAGACGAAACCAGCACAACGCACGGCATTCCGTTCCGTGAGCACCTTGCCAAAAAGAACTTTGACTACGTGGTGTTGCAGGACAACAGCGGTGCAGATTATGAGGACTCCAAGCCTGCAATCGACATTCTCAAACCGCTCATTGACGCAAACGGTGCAGAAATGCTCTTGTACAAGCGTTATTCCTCCAATGACGATCCCGCGCAGAGACTGGACAGCGCATACCGTCACGAGGTCAACTACACCAAGCTGGCAGAGACCTTTGGTGTAGAGAAGGTTGCGCCCGGCGCAGACGCATTTTTGATCTGTACCGAAAAGTACCCCGAAATCAATCTCTATCACACGGATAATTCCCACCACGGAGAAAAAGAAGGCGCCTACCTGCTCGCATGCACCATGGCAGTCGAGTTTTTGGGTATTGATCTTGACGAAGTTACCTACACGGGCGGCTTGGACGAAGCGACCGTGAAAGCTCTCAAGGAATGCGCAACACTCGCATGTACCGAAGGCTACGACTATCCGCAGGATAACTGATCCTCTGCCAAGCAAAAACGCATATCAAAAGCAAGCTCCCGCACAGGGGCTTGCTTTTTCGCAGTCTCTCCTTGACAAAAAAACGCCTTATGTTATACCGAACAATAATTTTGAAAGGAACTCACCATGAAAAAATTTCTCGCAATGATCTTGATCGCAGCATTTGCCTTCTCTTTTGCTTCTTGTGCAAAGAGCAACACCACCGACGCTTTTATCGGAACTTGGGAAAACGAAAAGCAATCGTACACCCTTATCATCAACAAGGATAAAACCGGCTCCTTGACAGAGAACGGCGGCGAAAACGAAACGATCGAATTCACATGGATTTTTGACGATGCAACCCGTACGTTGATCCTGCAAAACGAAGAAGAAGGCGACACCCGTCTGACTTATCTGGAAGTCAACGATACACTCGTCAGCGCGTATATTTCCTTTGAGAGAGCGGAATAATTCTCATTCATTAGGACAAAACACAAAAACTCCCGAATCTGCACGATGTGGATTCGGGGGTTTTTTAAAGAATTACTTACTGCAGATTGTCCGCGTAGGCGCAGGCTGCCAAAGCGGCAACGGCTCCGTCTGCGGCGGCAGTCGCCACCTGGCGGACGGATTTGGTGCGGCAGTCTCCCGCGGCGAATACGCCGGGAGTTCCTGTGACACAGTCCTCGCCTGCCGTGATGTATCCGCGCTCATCCAAAGGAACCAGCTCTGCGAACACACCGTTCTGGGGAACCAGACCGATGGCAAGGAACACGCCGTCGAGCTTCAGGATCGAAATAGCCCCGGTAGCGACGTTCTTGACGGCGATTCCGTTCAGGTCGGTCTCGCCCAAGAACTCGTCTACCACGGTGCCTAAAATCACCTCGACGTTGGGCTTGGTCTTCAGTTTCTCGACCAGCTTCTGCTCGCCGGTAAGGAAATCCAGATTCTGCACCACATAGACCTTCTTTGCAAGGTCTGCCAAAAGGATCGCTTCCTGCAAGGCGGAGTTACCGCCGCCGATGACCGCGACGGTCTTGCCCTCATAAAACGCTCCGTCACAGACCGCGCAGAAGGAAATGCCCTCTCCGATAAACTTTGCCTC
>JAFQII010000165.1 GCA_017397605.1 Clostridia bacterium | reverse complement strand
GGTTGACGGCGAGGAGCGCACGGTTTCCGACTCGGACTATATTGAGGACGACACCTATTATTTTCGATTGCTGAGTCCCGACTATCCCGGACTTTACTACTCGGTCTGCTTCTTCGGCGACCGCTACGGCAGATACTATCTGGAAGACATGGGCACGTTCAAGATCGTGGACGCACCCTCGGAAATCGTCGCGTGGATCATCGGCTCGGGGGATTGAGGGTATGAAAAAAACACTTTGCTTGTTGAGCGTTTGCCTGCTTTTGACGGTGCTTGCGGGCTGTGAGGTTTCTTATTATCACGAGGAATCGTCGCTGACGCCGTCGACCGTCTCGGTCGAGGACTCCGTCCCGCCGTACGTGTTTGGCGAAAAAGGCTTTTACGACACGGTCGCCGATGCGGAATTTTTGCGCGCGGACGGCGTGTTTGCGATCGAAAAGGGCGACGCGTACATTTCCGACGGGGAACACACCTTCTACACGATCGTCGGCGTGCACGAGAGCTACATGCTCTGCGACGAAAACGGCACGGTCTACAAAAACTGCGCAATGCCCTGGGCGGCAGAGCCGTTTAGCGACGGCTTTGCGGAAGCGCATCCCGCGCTGACGACGGAGGTAGCGGCAGATGATACGGATTCTTCCGCTGACTGACGCGCTCGTTTCCGCGGCGGCGGAGGTGGAGCGCGCATGCCTTTCGACCGCGTGGACGGAACGGCAGATCGGGGAATTGCCCGACTATGCGCGCTATCTGGTCGCGTGCGACGGAGAGACGGTCTGCGGAATCGCAAGCCTGTACATCACCGCCGACGAGTCGGAGCTGATCAATTTGGCTGTCCTGCCCGCGCATCGGCAAAAAGGCATCGCAGGCGCGCTTTTGGAGCGCTTGTTTGACCTCGCGCGGGAGCAAAACTGCAAAAGCATGTTTTTGGAAGTCGCCGCATCCAACACCGCGGCGCAAAATCTATACAGAAAGCACGGCTTTGAAGCCGTGGGCAAGCGCGTCGGCTTTTATGCAGGCGAGGACGCGTTGCTTTTGAGTAAAGAGTTATGCTGATTCTTGGTATCGAATCCTCCTGCGACGAGACCGCGGCGGCGGTCGTGGAGGACGGGCGCATTCTGCGCTCCAATATCGTTGCGACGCAGACGGACATTCACGCGCTTTACGGCGGCGTTGTTCCCGAGATCGCGTCCCGCGCGCACACCGAGGCGATCCACGGCGTTGTGGAAGAGGCGCTCGCGCAGGCAAACGTGACACTCTCTGACATCGATGCGATCGCGGTCACGTACGCGCCCGGTCTGATCGGCGCACTGCTGACGGGCGTGTCCTTTGCAAAAGGGCTGGCGTATTCTGCGAACAAGCCCCTTGTCCCTGTGCATCACCTGCGCGGCCACGTGGCGGCGGTCTACCTTGTCGAGCCCGACCTCAAGCCCCCGTTCATCGCGCTGTGCGTTTCGGGCGGGAACACCGAGCTGATGGTCGCCGAGGACTACACCAAGTTCCGCTTTGTCGGCACGACGCGCGACGACGCGGCAGGCGAGGCGTTTGACAAATGCGCCCGCGTGCTGGGGCTTCCTTACCCCGGCGGTGCGGCGATGGACAAGCTGGCGTCGATCGGCAACCCCGACGCGTTCCGTTTTCACGAAGGTGCGGTTGACGGCGCGCCGTACGATTTTTCGTTCTCGGGGCTCAAAACTGCCGTCATCAACACGGTACACACCGAGTTACAGCGCGGAAGAGAGCTTGACGATGCGTTCCGCGCGGACATTGCGGCGTCCTTTACCAAAGCGGTCGTGCGCACCGTGGTCGGACGCCTGGAAATGCTTTTGCAAAGCGGGGAGGCAAACTATGACGTCGTCCTTTCGGGCGGTGTCGCGGCAAACTCCCATTTGCGCAAGGCATGCGCCGAAACCGCACAAAAGTACGGCAAAAAGCTCTACCTTCCGCCCCTCAAGCTGTGCGGAGACAACGCCGCCATGATTGCCGCGCAAGGCTACTACGAGTATCTCGCAGGCGCCCGCGCCGATCTCTCGCTCAACGCGTTTGCAACCAAAAGAGTATAGTCGGGGCTCTGCCCCAAACCCTGCCAAAACCCCTTTTTATAAAAAGGGGTTTTGGAATCCCCAAAAATTTTGATTGCCGCAAACTTGCGTTTGCGGGGGTTCATCAAAGCAACTTCACTGCTATGAATTGCGCGTTTTTTGCGCATTTCGTAGCATACCGTTGACAATAATTCGGGTGACATAATGCGAGAGCAATGTGGATAACTTAGTGGAAAAGGTGGAAAACTTTTCACCGCGGACAAGCCAACCGCGCAAAATCAAGGTGGAAAACCCATGTTTTGGTGGATAACTCGGTGGAAAAAGTGGAAAACTTTTGTTCACCCGCCAAAAAACGACGACATTATGTAAATCTCTGTGGAAAACTTCCATGCGCAAAAAAGAGAGGAGCGAGTCCATGAAACAACTGACCAAAATCGTCATCACAGGCGGTCCCTGCGCGGGCAAAACCGCCGCAAAGCAGGGGATCAAAGAGCATTTTGAATCGCTCGGCTACACGGTGCTGTTTGTTCCCGAAACGGCGACGGAGCTGATTTCGGGCGGGGTCGCGCCGTGGACCTGCGGCACGGTGCTGGAGTACCAGATCTACCAGATGCATCTGCAGGCAGAGAAAGAGCGCATTTTTGAGTCTGCGGTGCAAAACATGCAGGGCGGCAAGTTTTTGATCGTCTGCGATCGCGGCATGGCGGACAACAAGGCGTATATGACAAAGGAAGAGTTTGACGCCGCGCTTGCGCATTTCGGCTGGAGTGAGGTAGAAGCGCGCGACAGCTACGACGCGGTGTTCCATCTGACGACTGCCGCCAAGGACGCGCCGGAACATTACACCACCGACAACAACTCCGCGCGGATCGAAACGCCCGCGCAGGCGATCGAGCTGGACGACAAGCTGATCGCCGCGTGGATGGGGCACCCCCACCTG
>JAFQII010000164.1 GCA_017397605.1 Clostridia bacterium | reverse complement strand
GCATCTATGCCAATATCAAAAAGACCGTTTGCTTCTTGCTGTCGAGTAACATTGCGGAAGTATTCGCCATGTTTGCGCTGATCTGTGTCGGCTTGCCCGCGCCGTTGATTGCGATCCATCTGCTTTGGGTCAATCTGATCACCGACAGTCTGCCCGCAATCGCGCTCGGCATGGATCCCAAATCCCCCGATATCTTGGACGAAAAACCGCGTGACCCCAACGAGAGCATTTTCCATGGCGGCGGTCTGCGCAACGTCATTCTCTACGGCTCGGTATTGACCGTTTCTGTTCTGTGCTCCTACGTCATCGCGGCGATCATGGGCGGCGCGGGCAGCTTTGCGGAGATCAAATCGGTGCTGGCGAGCAATCCTGCCGTTCTCGCGCAGGCACGCACGATGGCGTTCTGTACGCTGGCATTCGGCGAGTTGTTCCACATGCTGGGCGTCAGCACGGGCAAGCACTCGTTTGTACAAGTATTCAGAAACAAAAACCGCATGATGGGCATCGCATTTGCAACAGGTCTGATTTTGCAATTGCTTGTTGTCGAGCTTCCTGTTGTCAGCGACATCTTCTCGACGAGCGCGCTTTCCGTCACGCAATGGCTTGTGACGGGTGCGTTTGCACTCCTGCCTTTGATCGTGCACGAAATCGAAGTGCTCATTCACAAGCTGATCAAAAAGTAAACCGCATCAAATCGTAACACCTCTCATACACATGGTACGAGAGGTGTTGTTTTATGGCTTTTCGACGTGTCAAAAAAACGTACCGCAGAATCGCGCTTTTGCTGCTTGCGTGCGTTGTGATCGGAATTTGGTATCAATGGAAAGAATACGGCGGTCTGTCACATCTGCCTGCGATGCAGACCGTCAAAGCGGTGACAACCGACCAAAATGTCTGCGCGCTCACGCTGTCGATGACGGGTGTCGAGAGCCGCGTGTCGCTGGATCTGCTTGCATCCGTCTGCGAAGGCATGGAACTGCGTCCGTGCATTTTTGTCACGACGGAGTGGCTGCACGATAATCCCGAGTTGATTCCGTCGCTTGCGTTTGCGGAATTGGGCTTGCTGTTTGAGGACGATCCCGCCCGATGGACAAAAAAACGCACCATGGCGTTCATTGCCGCGGAAAACGAGCGTTTTATGTCAATGACGGGAACGTTTCCGCGCTATGTAAGAATAGCGGACAAAGCACCGGGGAGTCATGCTTCCGCCGCATTGCAATCCTACGGGCAGACCGCGATCGGTTTCGGCGCGACGCTTGTTGACGCGCCTTCGGCAGGAAATATCATCGATCTCGGATTGCTGGACGGAACGACGGGATATGCGCTTGCAAGGTTCTGCGCAAGCGCAATCGCAAACGGATATCAAATCGTTTCGCTGTCAGATCTCCTCGTGTCAACCAAAGCTTGAACGAATGACAACAAGGATTCAAAAAGAATTCGGCAAAGTCAACGCAACGTTGCTTGACTTTGCTTTTTTTGCACGCTATACTGTACTCGAAAATCGACCGAAAGGCTGGGGGTTACATGAAAAAACGACCGAAATACAATGCATGGCAGAACACGTGCTTTATGATCAAAACTGCATGGAAGCACGAAAAACAGGTGCCGATCGTGTGCGTACTGCTTGCTATACTGTTTGTCGGTTCACAGCTGACCGAGCTGTACATTGCACCGACGATCATTGCCGCAGTGGAGCAAAAGGTTCCGCTTGCGTCATTGATAGCGATCATCGGGGCATTTGTCTTATTGCTTGCAGTGATCGGCGGTGTGCAAAGTTATCTCGGCGCCAACACGATGTATCCGCGTGTCACGCTCAGGCTTGCCATCATTTCGATGCTCAACAAAAAGAGCTGTGAGACATCGTTGATCAATAAATACGACGAGACGTTTCAAAAATTGGGTGGAAAAACAGACGAGTCGGTAAACGGCAACAACGGCGCGGCGGAAGCGATCTGGAACACGCTGACGATCGTATTGCGAAACATTCTCGGTATCGGCGCATATGTTTCGATTTTGCTGTCGGTGCATCCCGTCATTTTGCTTGTGATTCTTGCGACCTCGCTGATCGGCTTTTTTGTCAACCGCTATTGTAACAGCTACGGTTACCGTCACCGCGAGGAACTGGGGGATATCGAGCGCAAGCTCTGGTATATTCAGGGTAGAGAGGGTGACCACTACGCTGCCAAGGATATCCGCATCTTTGGACTCGGAAACTGGCTGGAAGAGCTTTACGGCAATGCACTTGATGCTTTCCGCGCCTTTCAACTGCGTGCGCAAAAGGTCTATTTGCTGTCCAATCTTGCAAATTTGCTGTTGACCTTTTTCAAAAACGGCTTTGCTTACGCGTTTTTGATCATGCAGGTCTTGCAGGACGGACTCACCGCATCGCAGTTTTTGCTGTATTTTACCGCCGTCAGCGGCGCGTCGTGGTGGATCGGCGATTTGCTGGGAACGCTGACTACGCTTCACACGCAAAGTCTGGATCTTTCGACCGTGCGCGAGTTTTTGGAGTACCCCGAGCCGTATACCTTTGCAGGCGGAAAACCGATCGAAAACATCAAAACACCGAGCGAGATCAGGCTCGAAAACGTCACCTTCCGCTATCCCAATTCTGACAAAAACGTACTGCAAAACCTCAATCTGACCTTACACACGGGAGAAAAACTGGCGATCGTCGGGCTCAACGGTGCGGGCAAAACCACCTTGATTTTGTTGCTTTGCGGATTGCTTGATCCGACCGAAGGGCGCGTCGCGTATGACGGAACGGACATCCGCGAATTAGACCGCAAGCAGTATTACAAGCTGTTTTCCGCCGTCTTCCAGCGCTTTACCGTGCTTGCCGCGACCGTTGCGCAAAACGTCGCACAATGCAAGGACGGTATTGACAGAGAACGAGTCAAAGCATGCATTGCCCAAGCGGGACTGACATCCAAAATCGAGTCCTTGCAGGATGGATATGATGCATTTCTCAACCGCGAGGTCTACGAAGAAGCCACCGAGCTTTCGGGCGGCGAGACGCAACGGCTGATGCTTGCGCGCGCACTGTATAAGAATGCGCCGATTCTCATTCTGGACGAACCGACTGCCGCGCTCGATCCGATCGCGGAGTCCGAGATTTATGAGGCGTACAACGAAATGACCGAGGGCAAAAGCGCGGTGTTTATCTCTCACCGTCTCGCGTCCACGCGGTTTTGCGACCGCATTATTCTGCTCGAAAACGGCGCGGTTGCAGAGAGCGGCACGCACCGCGAGCTGATGGATCAAAAGGGCAGATATGCCGAGCTGTTTGCCGTTCAGAGCAAATATTACGGAGAGGAGGAAGCAACGGCATGAATAATAAAGAAGCAAATCGGCTTTCCCGCCGTGATGCGGTCAAATACAATCTTCGTGCTTTTCAAACGATCTACGCCACGCGTAAAAAGGTGCTTGCGCTCCGTATGAGTAAGCTGGCATTTGCCGCTTTGACACCGTATCTCGGTATACGGCTCTCCGCATTACTGTTGGACGAGCTGGCAGGCGCGAGAGATCCCCACCGGCTCACGGCATTGGTGCTTTGGATTATCGGCTCGGCGGCGGTCATTACACTTGTACAGTCCTTGCTTGACCGTTGGCACGATGCAGAGCAGGCAGGTATGTATATTCACATTTCGCATTTGATGAGCGATAAAATGCGCAGGATGGATTTTGTCGACATTGATTCTCCCAAAACACATGCATTGCTGTCCACCATTGCGCAGAATCAAAACGGCGGCGGTTGGGGAATGCACCGCGTCACGCATAACTTTAACAATCTGTGGATGGCAATCCTGCAGCTTGGCGGAGGCATTGCCATGACCGTTTCGCTGTTTACAAGCCGCGTGCCCGATTCGGCAGACAAGTATACGGTGCTTAACTCACCCTTTATCACCGTGGCGGTCATTGCGTTGATGCTTGCAGTTACGTACCTCGCACCGATGCTGTCTGCTTACGGCGGCAAGCTTTTTGCACAGCATGCGGGCGATCATAATCTCGGCAACCGTCTGTTTGGATTCTACGGCTGGTTGGGCAAGCGTGAAGAAAGCGCGGTCGATGTGCGTGTTTACGATCTTTCGGGCTTTTGTGAAACGTACTGCCTCGACAAAACGGCGACCTTTTCGTCCAAAGGTCCGTTTGCCAAGATTGCCAAGACAAAAACAGGCTTTTTGGACGCGGGATCGACCGTTGTCGGTG
>JAFQII010000163.1 GCA_017397605.1 Clostridia bacterium | reverse complement strand
TAAGTATGTTTGTCGCAAATAACTGGAAAGACTATATATTGCTGGACGCCGCAGACGGCGAACGGTTGGAGCGATGGGGCGAACACGTCCTCATCCGTCCCGATCCGCAGATCATCTGGGGCGGCGACAAAAAGCGCGCCGAATGGAAAAAAGCGGACGGCATCTACCGCCGCAGTAACCGCGGCGGCGGCGAATGGATCAAAAAAGACATTCCCGAGGAGTGGACCGTTTCCTACGGCGATCTCAAATTTTTGCTGTCCCCGATGGGCTTTAAGCATACGGGCTTGTTCCCCGAGCAGGCGGCAAACTGGGATTGGTTCTCCGAGCTGATCAAAAATGCAGGACGCGAGATCAAGTTGCTCAATTTGTTTGCCTACACAGGCGGCGCTTCCGTCGCGGCGGCAAAAGCAGGTGCATTTGTCTGCCACGTCGACGCCTCCAAGGGCATGGTCGCACGTGCCAAGCAGAACGCCGCGCTGTCGAACATCCCCTCCGACCGTATCCGCTACATCGTGGACGACTGCGCAAAATTCGTCCAGCGCGAGATCAGACGCGGCAACCGTTACGACGCGGTCATTCTCGACCCGCCCTCGTTTGGCAGAGGCCCGAACGGCGAGCGCTGGGTAATCGAAGAGAGCCTGGACGGCTTGGTGGAATTGGTCTGCGGTGTTTTGTCGGACGATCCGCTGTTTGTCATCCTCAATTCGTACACCACGGGGCTTTCGCCGTCGACCAACGGATACGTTTTAAACCGCCACATGCAGCGCTTTGGCGGCAAGGTCGAAAGCGACGAGCTCGGCCTGCCCGTTGTCGCAAGCGGCATTCCGCTTCCCTGCGGTGCGGCAAGCCGCTGGACGAAGTAGCGTGTGCCTGCGGCACATGAAGTTGTCCTTACGGACAAATGAAGTTTGATGTGCCTCATCAAAATGAAGTTCGCTTTTGCGAAATGAAGTTGCGCACCCGCCCGCTTTGCGGACTGTTCGTGCGCAAACGAAAAGTTGTTTTTGTAACAAACACATGCGGGTTCGGGGGATCATCCCCCGACAGGGCGCGGGACGGCGTCCTGCATACGATCATAAAGTATCATTTTCAAAGGTCTGTCCTTTGAAAATGATTACCACACCTCTTCACTCTTCACTTTTCACTCTTCACTTAATCTTATGAGCTTTATCGATATCAAAAATCTATCCTTTTTCTATGACGAGAGTGATCTTGCCGTTCTGGACAACGTATCGCTGTCGTTTGAGCAAGGGAGTTATACTGCCATTCTGGGTCACAACGGCAGCGGCAAAAGCACGCTGGCGAAGCTGATCTGCGGCATTTTACAGCCCACGGCGGGCAAAATCACCGTTGCAGGGCTGGACACGGCAGACGAAGACACGCTGTGGAAGCTTCGTTCCCGTTGCGGTATGATCTTTCAGAACCCCGACAACCAGTTGGTCGCGGGTGTGGTGGAAGAAGACGTCGCCTTTGCGCCCGAGAACCTCGGCTACCGCAGAGACGAGATCCGCCGCCGCGTGGACGAGGCACTGGAGACCGTTTCGATGACGGAATACGCTTCCCACGCGACAAGCAAGCTGTCGGGCGGTCAAAAACAACGCATTGCGATCGCAGGCGTGCTGGCGATGCGTCCCGATTGCATCATTTTTGACGAAGCAACCGCAATGCTGGATCCCACGGGCAGACGCGAGATTGTCGCGGCAATGAAAAAGCTCAACCGCGAAAAGAATATCACCGTAATCACGATCACACACTATATGGCAGAGGCGATCGAAGCCGACCGCGTCGTCGTGCTCGACCACGGCAAGGTGCTGATGGACGGCACGCCGCGCGAGATCTTCTCGCACGTTGACGCGCTCAAGGACGCGTCGCTGTCCGTTCCGCAGGTCACTGAGCTTCTGCATCAATTGGGCGGTTTTCCGAAAGGCGTTTTGCACACGATGGAAGCGGCGGACGAACTCCAAAAAGCACTGCCGCGCGCCATTTTGCCCAAAGAATCGGAGCAAAAGGTGCAAAGCGCACCCGCAGAGCCCGCTTTGGAGATCAAGAACGTCTCCGTCGTTTACGGCGAGGATACGCCGTTTCGCAAAGAAGCGCTCAAGAACATTTCCGTTTCGTTCCCCAAAGGCGAGGTCATCGGCATCATCGGACACACGGGCTCGGGCAAAAGCACGCTCGCGTCCCTGCTCAACGGTCTGCGCGCGCCCACTGCGGGTGAGATTTTGCTGGACGGAGAGAACATCTGGGCAAAGCCCAAGGAGATGAAACAAATCCGCTCCCGCGTAGGTCTGGTATTCCAGTACCCCGAGTATCAGTTGTTTGAGGAAACGGTGCAAGCCGACATCGCCTTCGGCCCCAAGAACATGAAGCTGTCGGAAGAAGAGATCTCCCGCCGCGTCCAAGACGCCGCACATTTTTGCGGATTGTCCGTACGCGAACTGCGCAAGAGCCCGTTTGAGCTGTCAGGCGGTCAAAAGCGCCGTGCCGCGATCGCGGGTGTGGTTGCCATGGAACCCGAGGTTTTGGTATTGGACGAACCTGCCGCAGGACTTGATCCCAAGGGCAGAGAAGAGATTTTCGGCGGACTCATGGAATACAAAGAACGATTGCACGCAACACTGCTGCTTATCTCGCACAGCATGGAAGAGGTCGCCCGCTACGCCGACCGTATTCTGGTGCTCAAAAACGGCGAGGTTTATCTGTACGGTACGGTAGAAGAGGTGTTCGGTCAGGCAGAAAAGCTGTTTGACGCAGGTCTTGACCTGCCCCAGATCACCAAGCTGTTTATCGAACTCAAAAAACGCGCGCTTTGCACCGCGACAGACGTCTACACCGTCGGCTATGCAAAAAAGCAGATCGAGAGGGTACTCGGATGCTGAAAGACGTTACGCTCGGCCAGTTCTTTCCGGGCGATTCCTTCTTACACAAAGCAGACCCCCGCGTCAAGCTGGTGATTCTGGTGGTCTATATGGTGTTCGTGCTGTTGGCATCGAACATGGCGTCGTTGGGGCTTGTGCTGTTGACAACGCTGGCGTTGACACTTTGCTCCAAGATCCGCTTTTCCGTTTTGCTGCGCTCGCTCAAGCCCGTCGTGTTCGTGCTGATGTTTACGGGCGTGATCAATCTGTTCTTTACAAGCGGCGAAACACCGCTGATCGATTGGTATTTTATCGAAATTTATCCCGAGGGCATCCGCACGGCGGTCTTTATGATGGTGCGTCTGGTCTGTCTGGTCGGCGGAAGCAGCATTCTGCTTTCTTACACCACCAGCCCGCTTGCGCTGACGGATGCGATCGAGTCGCTGTTCGGCCCGCTCAAAAAGATCCGCGTCCCCGTGCACGAGTTTGCGATGATGATGACGATCGCACTGCGCTTTATCCCGACCTTGCTGGAAGAGACCGATAAGATCATGTCGGCGCAAAAGGCGCGCGGTGCGGATTTTGAAAGCGGAAGCATCCTGCAAAAGGCAAAAGCGCTCATTCCGATCCTCATTCCGCTGTTTGTCTCATCCTTCCGACGTGCCGACGAGCTCGCCGAGGCGATGGAATGCCGCTGTTACCGCGGCGGCGAGGGACGCACCAAGCTGAACGTCCTTAAAAGCCGTCCGTCCGACTATGCATTTTTGGCAGTCATGCTCTTGCTTTGCGTGGCAGTCGTGCTTGTTTCCAAATATCTCACCTTTACCGTAGGACTGTTTGTACTATGACGGTTGCACTCAAATTGGCTTACAAAGGCACTGCCTACTGCGGTTGGCAGGTGCAAAAAAACGCAAAAAGCGTTCAAGAAACTTTGCAGGACGCGATGGAAGCCGTCTTCGGCTTTCGCTGTCCCGTCACGGGATGCAGCCGCACCGACGCGGGCGTGCACGCCAAAGGCTTTGTCTGCAAGGCGGAGGGTGTTCCCGACGGGATTCCCGTGTCCCGCATCCCCGAGGCATTGGGAACCAAGCTGCCGCACGATATTGCCGTGACCGAAGCGTGGGAGGTGTCCGAGGACTTTCATCCGCGCTACGGCGCAAAGGGCAAACGGTATTGCTACTACATCCGCAACGCACGCGTGAGAGATCCGTTCACCCATGAAACAAGCGCGCTGTGGCAAAAGCCGATCGACGCGACGGCTTGCGACGCGATCTGCGCACAGCTGGTCGGCACGCACGATTTCCGTTCGTTTATGGCGTCGGGAAGCGACATCGTCGACACCGTGCGCACCGTGCGGGAGTTTTCCTGCAGACGCGAGGGCGAAACCGTGATCTTTTCCGTATCTGCCGACGGCTTTTTGTACAACATGGTCCGCATCCTTGTCGGAACGGTGCTGGACATCCACGACGGCACACTCAGGCAAAGCGCCCGTGAAGTGCTGGACGCAAAGGACCGCACGCACGCAGGCAGAACCATGCCCGCAAACGGGCTGTGTCTCGAAGAAGTATTTTATTAAAATTAAGGAGGTATTGCGATGTCAGCGTTTTCTGTATTCACCGACCGAAAAAAGAAAAAAAAGAATATCGAAACGCCGACGGTACAGCAATACTACCAAAAACGTGCCTTGCGCGTTTCGCACCTGCGCTATGCATGCCTGCTGTTGACCGTCTTGTTTGTCGTGTACGGCTTTATGATCCACGGCGACGTGCTGACGGCGGAGAATTTCCGCTACATGCTCAAGTTTCTTGATCTGACCGAGGAGATCGCCGAGGAAGGCACGGGCGAAGTGCATTTTGACTACGCGGAGGACAACATCGGCGGGTTTTTCAAGGGCGACATCGTGGTGCTGAACCGCGACGGGCTGTCGGTATACAGCTGGGAAACGGGTGTTGAAACGACGCGTCTGTTTGCGGAGCCGTTCCGTATGGAAGAGCCCAAGCTGGTCACCACGCCGCAAAGCATCTTTGCGTACGATCTCGGCGGAAACGAGATCCGCATGTTTAACTCCTACTCGCAGATCGCACGGCTGTCGATGGACTATCCGATCTACGGCTTTGACGCGAGCAAATCGGGCAATTTTGCCGTCATTACATCCGAAAAAAACTACCGCACCGCGGTGTATGTCTACGACTCCTACGCAAGGCAGATTTACAAGCGTCTGCTGAGCGACACCTATATCGACCAGGTCGCGCTCACCCCCGACGGCAGTCATTTTGCGGCGCTGGGACACGAGTCCAAGGGCGGATATCTGCAAAGCGTCTTGCAGGTGTATTCTGTCAAGAATGAAGAACCGCTCTTTTCGCAGACCTTTGTCGGAGAGCTTCCGCTGATGGCGGGCTACCTCGACAACAATACCTACGCCGTTTTGACCGGCAGTTATCTCCGTCTGTACCGGAATGACAAACAAGAACCCGTCTCCACCCTTTCGATGGACGGCAAAAAGCTGATGGGCTGCCGTTTTTCGGAAGGACACGTGCTGATGACCTTCGGCGACAGCAGTCTCGCGGGCGGAACAATCGTCTCTGCCATTGACAAAAACGGCGCCGAACGGCTGTCACTGCACTTCGGCGGCGCAATCGAGGATCTGCATCTGCAAAGCGGTACGCTCTACGCGCTGTTGATGGGCGAGCTGACGACCGCACCCCTTTCGGGCGAGAGCCCTTCCGTATACGCGGTTGCCAACGACACCCTGCAGGTTTTGTTTGACGACGACGGCAATCCGATCGTATTTGAAAAAAGCTATGCATACCGTTTGGATAAGGAGAACCACGAATGAATATTGCCAATCTCGTTCTTGACCTTTGTATTGCCGCGATCGCAGGCATTACGGTCTTCGTTGCATACAAACGCGGTTTTGTCAAAACCTTTATTTCCGCAGTCAGCTCCATCCTTGCAATGATCGTGGTCATGCTGTTTACCGCACCCGTTGCAAACATGCTGGCGGAAACCCCGCTCGCCGGTTCCGTGCGCGACAAGACCGCCGCGTTTATCGACGAGCTGGTCGAAAACAGCGAAGCGACCGACGCGATCGAGCTGGTGCAGGACAAAACGGGCGAGCTGTACGTCGTGCTGGAAAGCGTCGGCATCGACCTCGGCGAGTTCTCCGATTGGTTGGAAAACAGCGTTTCGCAGTCGGAAGAGGTGTTCCGTGAAAATCTGGTCGAATACGTTTCGGGTCCCGTGTCAACGCTTGTGATGAGAGCAATTGCCATGCTGGCGCTGTATCTCGGTTCGCTGATTCTGCTCAAAATCGCCGCGGCGCTTTTGTCGGGCGTGATCGAGCACCTGCCGTTTCTCAAGCAAGCCAACCATGCACTCGGCATGCTGTTGGGCGTGGTCATGGCGGCAGTCTACGTGTTTGTATTCTGCGCAATCGTGGGCATTCTGATCAACACGTCTTCCCTGACCGGGCTGATCGCACTGAATCAGATCGTACCCGAAGAAACCTATCTCTACCGTTGGTTTGACGCCATTCAAATTTTAGGATATTTATTCTGACAGAGAAACCAAAGGGGCAATGAAAAAACATGAAAAAGCAAATTCCCAACATGCTGTCGGTCGTCAGACTGCTTTGCATTCCGTTTTTTGTCGTGCTGTTCTTTACATCGCACCGTCATCTTGCGGCAGGCGTATTCTGTTTTGCATCGGCAACGGACGTGCTTGACGGCTATCTGGCAAGACGAAACAACTGGATCACCAACGTCGGCAAAATTCTGGACCCCGTCGCCGACAAGCTCATGCAGTTTACGGTACTGCTGTGCCTGACGATTTCGTCCGAAGGGGCGGCGGCAAAAATTGCACTGACCGTGCTGATCCTGTTTTCACTCAAGGAGACCGCCATGCTGGTCGGCGCGATCATCGTATTGCGCGCCAAAAAAAGCGTCGTCGCTTCCGTATGGTACGGCAAGCTTGCGACCGCAATCATTTTCGTGATTACCATCACCATGATCCTGTATCCCGACAGCTTTGTACTTTCCGCCGTTTTGTGCGCGCTGTTGATCTGTACGTTCCTGTTCGCGCTGTTGATGTATTACATCAAGGTGTTCCGCGGACAGTACGGGATCAAGCATTTTGAGAACATGAGGAGAACCAAGCAATGATATTTAAGAAATGTGTGCGTTGCAACACGCGCCCTGCCGTGATTTTTGTCACCAAGGAAACCGCGGGCAAGGCAACGCAGGAAGGCTTTTGCATCAAGTGCGCCAAGGAACTGGGTCTCAAGCCGATCGATGATATTCTCAAGCAGATGGGCATTTCCGACGAAGAGCTGGAAAACATGTCCGACGAGTTGGACTCGTTTTTGCCCGCCGAGATGGCAGAAGACGGCGCACCCGAGGACGATGAGTCGGGCAGAGCGCCTGCGATCGATCTGGGCGCGGTGTTCGGCAATCCCCCCGCGGAGCGCAAGGAAAACGCCGGGGAACAGCCCAAAAAGAAACAGCCCGAGGGCAAAAAACCCAAGCACAAATGCCTGGATGCATTTTGCATCGACTTGACGAGCCGCGCACGCGACGGCAAGCTGGACCGCATCATCGGCAGGGACAGCGAGCTGGAGCGCGTGACGCAGATCCTTTGCAGACGCCAGAAAAACAATCCCTGCCTCATCGGCG
>JAFQII010000162.1 GCA_017397605.1 Clostridia bacterium | reverse complement strand
ATGGGCGATATCGCAAGATGCTCTACAAGCAAGCGGGGAGAAGATCTGCTTTACAAACTGTTTGGCATCAATGCGGAACTGTTGATCGACCATGCGTGGGGATGGGAGCCTTGCACTGTTGCGCAGGCAAAGGCGTATACGCCGACGACCAACAGCTTGAGTACCGGGCAGGTCTTGCAATGCCCTTATACGTTTTCAAAAGCGCGTCTGATCGCGCGTGAGATGGCGGACAACCTGACCTTTGATCTGGTTGCCAAACGCCTTGTGACCGATCAGATCACCTTGACGGTAGGGTATGATATCGAAAGCCTGACGGATCCCGTTCGCCGTGCGCGTTACCACGGCAAAATCACGACCGATCCTTACGGCAGACAGCTTCCCGTACACGCGCACGGGACGGTCAATTTCCCGACGCAAATGTCTTCCACCAAGCAAATCACCGAAGCTGTCGTCTTGCTGTTTGAACGCATCACGGATCCGGATCTGCTGATACGCCGTATCACGATCGCCGCATGCCGTCTCGCGCCCGAGGGGGCAAACACAAAAAAAGAAGAACCGCCCGAGCAGCTCTGCATGTTTGTCGATTACGAAGCCTTGGAACGCAAACGCCGCCGCGAGCAACTCGCCATGGAGCGTGAAAAAAATCTGCAGCATGCCATCTTGGGTCTCAAACAGAAATACGGCAAAAACACCGTGCTCAAGGGCATGAATTTTGAGGAAGGCGCGACTGCCCGCGACCGCAACCGACAGATCGGCGGGCACCGCGCTTAACGCTTCGCGTTCGTCTGAACACGCATGTTTTCAGACGGTTTCCACCCCTCTTCCGCGAGGGGAGAGCCCCTGCGGGGTTCGCGCATGGCGCGAATTTTGATCGCTTTTCGCTCGCGCGGCGATCAAAACATTGATCGGTGTCTTTTCCCACAGAGCGCGGTCTGCGGGAGCGACGCAATTTATTATATTTGTTTAAACGTTATGAAAAACTATCAAGACATTTTACATTTACCTCACCATATTTCCAAGACAAGAAAACAAATGCCGACGGAGAGCCGTGCGGCGCAGTTTGCACCGTTTGCGGCACTGACGGGATACGACGAGGCAATCGACGAGACGGTGCGCACCACCGACGAATGTATCGCGCTCGACGAGGATGAAGCGCAACAGCTTGACTGCAAACTGCAACAACTGATTGCGTCGCTTGCCGACGTGCCGCATGTCAAGGTCACGTATTTCGTCCCCGATGCACGCAAATCGGGCGGCGCGTATCACACCAAAGAAGGCGAGGTACTCTCGGTTGATCTGCAAAAAGGCACCCTAACTTTTGCCGACCGCAGTACCGTCATGCTCGGTTCTGTCTGCGGACTGGACGGCGAATTGTTTGACGATCTTTCAAAAAAATACTTGACAAACCGTATATAAACGTGTATACTGCAACCAATCATTTTTGACGAAAGGGAATACGACGATGTTCTGTTTTGCGGCATTTGTTCCTGCATGGTCCGTCTGCGCGATGTATTGGCATGGCGACGGGCTTACATTGTCGTACCCTTATTGCAAAAAATAGTATTTTTGATCACAATAAGACAAACGCAGTGCAAGCTATTTTCTTGATAGCCTGCACTGCATTTTTATTTTGGAGGAACAAACATGGAAACCAAAGATTACCTGCAAAGCTACTACCAAAACTATGACGAGCAAAACCGCCTGACATCGCGCCACGGTGCAGTCGAATACCTCACGACTATGAGGTATATTCAAAAATACCTGCATCCCGATGCGCGCATCCTTGAGATCGGCGCGGCGACGGGAAGGTACAGCCATGCACTCGCGCAGCAAGGCTACCGCGTGGATGCGGTCGAATTGCTCAAGCATAACATCGAGCAATTCAAGCAGAACACACTACCCGACGAACCTGTCACAATCACACAGGGCAACGCAACCGATCTGACCGCGTTTGCAAGCGATACCTATGATATTACCCTTCTGCTTGGACCGATGTATCATCTTTTTGCGGAAGAAGATAAAAAGCAAGCCCTCTCCGAGGCGATCCGCGTGACCAAACGCGGGGGTGTTATCTTTGCCGCGTACTGTATGGCGGATGCAGCCGTTTTGCAATACGGCTTTGTCCGCGGCGAGATTCACAATATCATCAAACAGTGTATGCTCGACCCCGAGACGTTTGATACGTTTTCCAATCCGTGGGATATTTTTGAACTGCACCGCACGGAAGAAATCGAGGCATTGCGAAAGAACTTCGATGTTACACCGCTTCATTTGGTTGCGGCGGACGGTTATGCCAATCATATGCGGGGGACGCTCGCTCAAATGGACGAATCCACCTATGAGCTGTATCTCAAATACCACTTCGCCACCTGCGAGCGCTCCGATCTGCTCGGGTATTCCAATCATACACTTGATATTTTTGCAAAAAAATAACAGCGGCAAAAGCCGCCGTTATTTCACCACCCGAAAACGTCAGTTTTCGGCAATAGATTTTCTTTGGAGATACATAAGAACCTTTCTTCTAAAAAGAAAGGTTCTTATGCAGGGTTTGGGACAGCGTCCCAACTCAACGAATACCGTACTTTTCAATGACAAAATCCATGTCCTTGTCGCCTCTGCCAGAGAGGTTGATGAGGACGGAGCCGTGCTCCATGCGCTTTGCGAGCTTCATGCCGTAGGCGACCGCGTGGGAGCTTTCGATTGCGGGAATAATGCCCTCCATGCGTGCCAGCTTGTAGAACGCGTCGATCGTTTCCTCGTCGTCGATGACGTCGTACTTGACTCTGCCGATTTCCTGCAGGAACGCGTGCTCTGGTCCCGAGGAAGGGTAGTCCAGACCGCTTGCAACCGAGTAGACGGGCGCGGGATCGCCATTTTCATCCTTGAGCATGATGCTGTTAAAGCCATGCATGACGCCTTCCGTGCCGTATTTGAGACTTGCGGCGTGGTCGCCGAGCTTGGCACCGCGTCCCAAAGGCTCGATGCCGTAGATGTCTACGGGATCGTTCAAAAATCCTGCAAAAAGACCTGCCGCGTTCGAGCCGCCGCCGACGCAGGCGACGATTGCGTTAGGAAGATGTCCCGTCATGTCGATAAACTGCTCGCGCGCTTCGATGCCGACGACGCTCTGGAAATCACGCACCATCATCGGGAACGGGTGCGGACCGAGGACAGAACCGATGCAGTAGATCGCGTCATTGTATTCCTTGCTGTATGCGTCAAACGCGGCGTCAACCGCTTCTTTGAGCGTCTGTAAGCCGTGCGTGACTTCGATAACGTTTGCGCCGAGGATCTTCATGCGCGCAACGTTGGGTGCTTGCTTTTTGATGTCGACGGAGCCCATGTAGATGTCGCATTCCAAGCCGAAGTATGCCGCCGCGGTTGCCAAAGCAACGCCGTGCTGACCTGCGCCTGTTTCTGCAATCACTTTCTTTTTGCCCATGTAAGAGGCGAGCAACGCCTCGCCCATGCAGTGGTTGAGCTTGTGCGCGCCCGAGTGGTTGAGGTCCTCGCGCTTGGCGTAAAGCTGTACTCTGCCGCCCAACGCATCGGAGAGACGCTCCAAGTGCGAGATCGGCGTCGGTCTGCCTTGGAACTCCTTGCGGATGCGTCGAAGCTCTGCGATAAATTTGCGCGACTGGCAGATCGAGTAATACGCTTCGGTGATCTCTGCCATTGCCGCTTTGAGCTTGTCGTCGACATAGACGCCGCCGTACTTGCCAAAATAACCGTCCTTGTCGGGATAGTTGTTGAAATAAGTCTCAAAATCAACGTTGCCAATCTTCATACCTTGTTCCTCCAAGAAAAATCAGAATATAAAAACAAAAATGCCCTCGACAGAATCCGTGTGTCTGTCAAGGACGAATAAACCAAGCGTTATCCGCGGTGCCACCTTGCATTCATGGTAAAGCCATGCTCTTTTTGAGATACGGCATGCCGTGCATGCTTATATCCCCCGGCAGCTGACGTGTGCCGTGTACGTTGCAGAATACTCTGCGGCAAGTATTGCCGCATTTGACTGCACCCTCCGCGGTCCATTTGACGACTTGTTTCCCACCCGACTCTCAGCAACACGGGCTCTCTGTGAGGGCATCATCGCCTTTATCTCCGCATCAACGGTTTGCTATGATGTTTGCATTATATCACCATAATGTGTGTTTGTCAATAGGGAATCAAAAAATATTGTGTTTTTTCCTGTTGGGTGAATTCCCAAAGTAAATCCCACTGTGGAAATCGCTTGGGGAACTTTACTTTTTTGATAAAAAGCATTGCCTCTCGATGCAGAAAGCATTGCTTTTTTCTTGTCAAAGGTGTATAATAAAATATTAAAAACGCGTTATGACCGTCTTCGGAAAGGAATATATCATTATGAAACGTCTGATCTCGATTCTTTTGATAGCCACTTTGCTGATCTCCGCACTGCCTTCGACTACGTTTGCCGTTTGGGCAGAGGAGTTTTCCGCGCTTGTGGAGAGTACAGGCGAATATGTCGAGGAGGAAAACAACAACCCATACCAAGGTAAAGTTGTTTCTATTCTTGGCGCAAGTACATGTACATTTGATGGGTACATTCCTGTCGCAGACGGCTTTAATCTGACGCATGTTGCGAGGTATCCGCAAGACAATCTTTTGACTGATGTCAACGATACCTGGTGGATGCAAGTCATCAACGCTCTTGATGCAAAGCTGGGTATCAACGACAGTTGGCGCAGCACCGAAGTTTATAATGCCTGCACCGATGAAGTCAACGGCGACTATGACGGTACAAAGGCATGCCTTTCTTCTTTGACCAGAATACAAAATTTGGGTAGCAACGGCACGCCGGACATTATTTTTGCTTTTTGCGGTATCAATGATATCATACAGGGGAGACCGTTAAGTGATTTCGACTCTTCCGCTGTTCCGGAAACGGTTGATTTGATTTCCGAAACTTGGACAAGTGTAACAGATGCGTATGTAGCTATGATCATGCGTTTGCAGTATTTTTATCCCGATGCGGAACTTGTTGTATTACTGCCGACCTATACAAATAGTTACAGCGATACAAGACTTGCAGAGTATAATGCCGTATATAAAACGATTTGCGAACATTTCGGCGTACGGTGTTTGGATGTCCGCGAATCATTGCTCGGCATAGAACATATGCCGGACGGAATTCACCCAAACGCAGAAGGTATGACATATCTTGCGGATTTTATACTGGATAATATTCTGCCCAATTGTGAAATGGAGGCAGGAGAGAATATTGTTTACACTGTAACGCACGATCTGAACAATGCTACTGCATCACACAGTTATTATAAGGGGATTTCTGCCGGAAAAACGTTTTGTGAGACACTGTCGGGCGAAAACCTCACGGTCACTGTTACGATGGGCGGAAAGGATATCACTGATTCCGCTTATAATAACGGGGAAATTAATATCGCTTCCGTGACGGATAATATCGTTATTAACGCATCTGCAAAATTTAGCCTCGGCGATCGCTTGCAGCATATACCGCAAAATGTATGCGGTGGGACAAACCTTTGGGCGATTTTAGAGCCGATGAACGAGTACTATACTGCAAGCGGATGGGGAAATAATGCTGCGGGTACAAATTATTCCGTAACATTTCCGATCAAAGCGGGTGACCGGCTTTGGGCAACTTGTTTCGGCACAACTGCAGTGAATGGTTTTGCTGCAAACGGTGCT
>JAFQII010000161.1 GCA_017397605.1 Clostridia bacterium | reverse complement strand
TTCGCGCCGCCGAGTCGCTCGTTTATGCGGGCGCACTGGACGGGCTGAACGCCTCGCGCGGAAGCATTCTTGCGACACTGGAGCACGCGCTGGAACAGCTTGCCAAGCTCCGTTTGGGGCACGCCGAGGGGCAGTTCGGCATGTTTGACAGCCCAAGCGACGGCGGCATGCTGTCACTGCAGTTGTCAGAGGTCGAAACGCTCTCCGACGCGCAAAGGCTGACTGCCGAAAAGGAGTACACGGGGCTGTACCTTTCGGGGCATCCGCTCGACCGCTTTGCGCCCTACCGCAAGGCAAACGGCATCCCCTCCGCAAGAGACCTCCACGCATCGCTGGAGGACGGCTCGCGCAAACAAAAGAGCACCGTCAAGCTCTTGGGCATGATTACGGAAAAACGCACACGCACGACCAAGAAGAACGAGACGATGGCGTTTGTCGCCGCAGAGGACACGACGGGAAGCTTTGAACTGATCGTGTTCCCCCGCACGCTTGCCGAGCACGGCAAGGAGCTGACGGTCGGCGCCGTTCTGGTGCTCGAGGGCGAAGCCGAGACCGCGCCGTCGTTTGACGGCTCGCGCCCGAGCGAGCTCAAAATGATTTTGAAAAATGTTTGCATTCCCGACACAAATACACCGCCCGAATCTGCTATACTAAAGCAGGAAAAATCTCCCGCCGCACCCCGTTCGCTGTACCTCAAGGCGACATCCGCCAACAAGGATAAGATCGACCGTGCCATTGCCATCGCGCGTTCCGTGCCGGGCAGTGCGAGAATTCTTGTATATTTTGAAGCCGAAAAGAAGCTCCGCGCCGTCAAGGATGCAACCTGTCTGCCGGACGAAGATCTGCTCGAGGATCTCAAGGCTTTGCTGGGCGACGCCAACGTCGCCGTCAAATAGACAAATCGGATAGAAAGGAAGCAGTCCGATGAAAGACGAAAAAAACACAACGCAACAAAATACCTCCGCAGGCGAAAGCAAGACGCGCCTGTTTGACGCGCCTGCGGCAAAACCCCAGCCCACCGCGGCACAGGTCCGAAAGAAAAAGGAAAAACGCAAAAAACGCATCAAGACGACGTTTCACGTTTTGGCGGGAACGAGCAAGTTCTCGGCCAAGACCGCGCTGTTTTTGGTGCGCAAGGTGCTCACCTACACACTCAACATCCTGCTGACGGTCATCATGGTCGGCATTTTGGTCGCAGCAGTCTGCGCGGTCGCGTTTATGGTGTATCTCGGCGGTTATGTCAACGAGGAATTCACCGCGCTGGACAACCTCAAATACGACTCCTCGCTGACGACCTCTCTGTACTACGTCGACGAATTCGGCGCAGAGGTCGAACTGGAGGATGACCGCCTTTCGTCCAGCGAAAACCGTCTGTGGGTTCCCTACGACGACATTCCCAAGACACTTATTGACGCATACGTTGCGATCGAGGACCAGCGCTTTTGGGAGCACAACGGCGTCGACACCAAACGCACGCTTTCGGCGGTGTACAACTTCTTTGTCCCGTCGGGCTCCAGCTTCGGCGGTTCTACGCTGACGCAGCAGCTCATCAAAAACGTCACGGGCGAAAACGAATCCACCATTCAGCGTAAAGTGCAGGAAATCTTCCGCGCGCTGGAGGTTGAGAAGCAATACGACAAAACCGAAATCATGGAGATGTACCTCAACACGATCTACCTCTCCCAAAACAGCTACGGCGTGCGCGCCGCGGCAGAAACGTATTTCGGCAAGTCCTTGGATGAACTGACGCTCAACGAATGCGCCGCGATCGCTTCCATCGGCAAATCCCCGATCAAATACGACCCGATTCTCAACCCGCAGTTCAATCTGGAGCGCCGCAACCTCGTCTTGCGCGAGATGCTTCGCCAGGGTATGATTACGCAGGCGGAATTTGACGAGGCGTATGACGCACCGCTGGACTTTGGCAAGGACACTGACGGCGAATACTCCGAAAAAGTCCACTCCTACTATGTCGACGCCGTCATCGATGACGTTATCGCCGACCTGATGGAGACCTACGGCTACGACGAAAAAACCGCTTCGATCAAGCTGTATTCGGGCGGTCTGCAGGTCATCACCTGCATGGATCCCGCGATCCAGAACATTCTCGAGACCGTCTACACCGACGAAACCTACTGGCCGCAGACCACGGGTCTGCAGGCGCAGTCCGCAATGTGCATTATGGATCCGACCACGGGCGACCTGCTCGCGCTGGTGGGCGGCAGAGGCGAAAAAAAGACCGCCCGCGGCTTAAACCGTGCAACGCACAGCCGCCGTCAGTGTGGTTCTTCGATCAAACCGATCTCCGTCTACGCCTACGCGCTGGAAACCGGTCTGTACAACTACGCAGGCCCGTGTGACGACGTGCAGGAGATTTATATCGAATCGTCCGAAACGATGTGGCCCAACAACTTCAACCGCGTCTGCATCGGCCACACGTCGCTCTCCTACGCCATCCAACGCTCCATGAACACCGTGGCGGTCAACACCTGCAACAAGCTCGGCGTCAAGATGGTTTTCAACAACATGCTCAAATACGGCTTTACCACCCTGGTCGAAAGCTATATCTCCTCCAACGGCACGCACTTTTCCGACGCAGACCTGTCTCCGCTGTCGCTGGGCTCGTTCACCTTCGGTGTCACCGTGCGTGAAATGACGCAGGCGTACGCATGCCTTGCCAACGAGGGTGTCACGTCCGAGGCGCGCACCTATTCCGTTGTGCGCGACGCCATGGGCAACGTCCTGCTGGATAACACCAACCGCAACCAGGACGTCATGTATTCCGAGGAAACGGCTTACATGATCACGCGTCTGATGCAAAACGTCATCGAGAGCTCCACGGGTACCGGTCACCGTTACATCGACTTCCACCGCGATTTTGACGGCTTGGAAATCGTCGGCAAAACGGGTACGACCAACGACGACAAGGACTTGTACTTCTGCGGCTTTACGCCCGACCTTGTCGCGGCTTGCTGGTACGGCTACGACAACAACAAAACGATCACCACGGGCGGCGGCGCGGCGGCAACGCTGTGGAACAACACCTTCCGCATGATCTATCAGTACTACGAGGACAACGGTATCTCATACCATAAGAAATTTGACCAGCCCAACACGATCGCTTACGCAGGCGACACGGGCTTGCGCATCTGCACGATCTCGGGCAAGATCGCAACCGAAGCGTGCGAGCGCGACGCGGCGCACATTCTGGGCGGCGAGGGCTCTGTGATCACGTCGGACTTCTATTACGTCCGTTCCGAAATGCCTACCGAGACCTGCGACAAGCACATCTCCGTCAAGTGGGATACCAAGACCAAAGCAATCTGCATGCCCGGCTGCGGCTGTCCCGAAACGGATCTGATCGACGTCAGCTTCCGTCTGACGACCAAGGACGCGCGTTGCTTTGAGCGCGGTATGCCGATTACCGATGCACAGTACGTGTATATCGAAGTACCCGAGGACTACGTCTATCCCGCATCGACGGGCGTTCCGTTCTTCCGCAATCTGTACTACAAGGACGAATATCCCGGCTACAGTGCAGGCGCAGACGAGCCGTACAACCGCTTCTGCTCCGAGCATTACACGGGCGAAACCAAGAACCTCTACAACCGCGAAAAAGAGGACGCGTCCTGATCGCGGTAATGTCAATACGGTCAAGGGGATCTTTCTTTTCAAAAAAAGAAAGATCCCCTTAACAATCCCCAAAAGAAAATTTCGTGCCCGACACTGCCGTGTCGGGAGATGCACAGCCCAAAGCAAATACACCAAAACAAAAATCGCCACGGTTTAGCGTGATACTCCAAGCGGAG
>JAFQII010000001.1 GCA_017397605.1 Clostridia bacterium | reverse complement strand
GCCGTATATGCCCGACACGATGCTCGGAGGGATCTGCACCGCCTATGCGCAGTGGCACGGCATCTGGCACGGCGTGTTTTTTGGGACAGGCAAGACGCCCCCGACGGTGAACGACATCATCATGGAGTCGCCGATCAGCGTTGCAAGCAATGATGCAACACGTGGCGATCTTTTGATTCAGTCCCCCGGGAGCAACGGCATGTCTGTCGTGATCGGAGACGAGTACACACAGCTCGCGGCGACACATTACGTGACCAACAAGACGGCAAACACCATCGAGATCTCCGAGCTCGGGCTGTACGGAAAATTTGAAAACAATCCCGAAATCATGCCGTTCCTGCTCGATCACACAGTTCTCGACGAGCCCGTCATTCTGCCCCCCGGAGAAACCCAGGCAATCACATACGAAATCAGATTCCCGTACGGGAAATAAGGGCTTGAGGCTGAGCGACTTGCTCAGCCTCTTTGTCTTCATGCGCGGTCGTTTCGTGTGTTTTTTAAATGAAATGCATTTTTTCGTTGTAAAAAGTGTGGTTGTATCACATTTTTTCGTTGCATTTTTTGTAAATCTATGATATACTATATTCACAATTCAAAAACGGAGGTTGGTTTATGTATCGAATTGCAATTGAAAAACTGTGGAAATGGAAAGATAGCAAACGACGCAAGCCTTTGATCATAGAGGGTGCGCGTCAGGTCGGTAAAACCTGGTTGATGAAAGAGTTTGGCAAGCAGGCATATGAGAATACTGTTTATATCAATTTTGACTCCAACTCACGTATGGCGGCTTTGTTTGCGTCTGATCTGGATACCGATCGTCTGATCATGGGACTGGAGCTGTTTGCAGGGCACAAAATCGACGCTGATAACACCCTATTGATTTTTGACGAGGTTCAGGAGGTGCCGAGGGCGCTGGCATCACTGAAATACTTTTATGAGAACGCTCCGCAGTATCATATCGTTTGCGCGGGCTCATTACTTGGGATTGCCTTGCATCAAGGCACTTCTTTTCCCGTCGGAAAAGTGGATTTTTTAAAGCTGTATCCGCTTTCCTTTGAGGAGTTTTTGATGGCAATCGGGCAGGAACGATTTGCAGCTCTTTTGCGGTCCCATGAATATTTGATGATTACAAGCTTCAAGCAACTGTATATTGATGCGCTAAAGCAATATTTCTTTGTCGGCGGTATGCCCGAAGCGGTACAATTCTTTGCGGAAAACAAGGACTTTGCCGAGGTGCGCGAGATTCAAAAAAGAATACTTACGGCATATGAGCAGGATTTTTCCAAGCATGCTCCAAACGATATCGTTCCAAAGCTCCGTATGTTATGGAACAGCATTCCGTCACAATTATCCAAGGAAAATAAAAAGTTCTTTTACGGTCTCGTCCGCGAAGGAGCGCGCGCGAAGGAGTACGAGAACGCCTTGATGTGGCTTTGCGATTGCGGTTTGGTTCATAAGATCGGCCGCGTCAACACGTCGGGCATTCCGCTGAAAGCGTATGAGGATCTCAAAGCATTTAAGTTGTTTTTGGTTGACGTCGGTTTGCTTGGCTGTATGGCCGGTCTGTCTTGCCGCACACTGCTTGACGGCAACGATCTTTTTGTCGAGTTTAAAGGTGCATTGACCGAACAATATGTCTGCCAGCAGTTAAAAACAGCGGAGGCGCTTGAGATATATTATTACACGAACGACAGGGGAACCTGTGAGGTTGATTTTATACTTGATACAGGCGAAAAGATCGTTCCCGTAGAAGTAAAAGCAGAAACCAATCTCAAAGCAAAGAGCATCAAAACCTTTTGGGAGAAATTTTCTCCCGAGATTGCCGTCCGAACCTCTATGTCAGACTACAAAAAAGAGGATTGGCTTTTAAATCTCCCTTTGTACGCGATCGAGCAGATCACAAACGAAATTTAAACATCACTGCCTTTCAAAAAAATATTTTAAAAAATCTGTTAGCACCTATTGACAATCTCGTGACCATGTGCTATAATCTAATCAAGCAATCAGTAAAGGAGGATCTATATGAACGGAGTTTTACCCGGTACAACGATCGAAATCAAAGCCGCGACGCCGAATATCGCCCGCGAATTGATGGACAATATCTTTCTTTCGGGCGGGTTGGTGCTCTCGCAGGTGACCAGAATGACAGGGCTTGCACCCTATGAGGTACAAAACTGGGTCAAAAGAGGATTTTTGGCACCGCCTGTGCATAAGCTGTACAGCCGCAACCAGTTTTGCCGCATCGTGACGATCAATATGCTCCGCGAGAGCATGCAGATCGAGACGATTACCAAGCTGTTGTCGTTTATCAACGGTTCATTGACCGACGAGAGCGACGACATCGTCAACGATTCCGATCTGTACAATTATTTTGTCAATTTGTTGGCAATGATGAGCGGACATTTTCCGGACGAGGACGAGATCAAGACGCATATCCGCTATATTACGGATGAGTTCAACGAGCCTCGTCCCGGCGGCAGAAAACGCCTTGCGCTCGTTCTGGAGATCATGCTGTTTACGCATTATTCCGCAAACATGCGCAGAGACGCCGACGAGCTCGTACAGCATCTGGACTGATATTTTTGAGAAAGGCAGGGATTTATTGTTATGTTAGAGTGGTGGGATTCTCTCGGTGCGATTGGC
>JAFQII010000160.1 GCA_017397605.1 Clostridia bacterium | reverse complement strand
GTTCCGTTTCGATCATACGGATCGTCTCAAGAATATCGTTGATGTTTAACATCCTCATGCCTCCTGTGATTAAATGCGATGCATGGAGTTAAAAACATCCTCGTGCATAGCGTGGATCTTCAATCCGTTTTCTTCGGCGAGATGATCCAATGCATCGGAAAAAGAATCGAATTTTGCATGCATTTGCTAAAGATTTACCAACATGATCATTGCAAAATACTCTTCCATGACGGTTTGCGAAATATCGACGATATTTGCACCGTACTCTGTGCAAAGGGCAGAAACTTTTGCGATGATACCCATGCTGTCCTTGCCTGTAACGGTAATAATTGCTTTCATATTCAAAACTCCTTTTTGCAGGGAAATCACTTTACAATCATTATACACGATCTGCGTCAAATTGCAAGGATTTTTTGCGTTTTTATGACATTTTCAGGATCTCGTCGGCGTAGCGCTTTGCATCCTCGGCATCGTGCGTGACGAACAACACGGTTTTTCCTTTGTAAGCGGAGAATAACGCGTGTGCGCAAAGTGCTTTGGTGTCCTCGTCCAAACCTGTAAACGGCTCATCGAAGATGCCGATTCCGCCGCTGAATGCGATGGCTCTGCCGATTGCAACACGGCGTTGCATACCGCCGCTCAATTCATCGGGATATTTTTCCGAAACATCGCTCAGTGACAACGCTGTGAGGATCTTTTTGACATTTGCGCCTCTGTTTGCAAACAGAATGTTCTCAGCAACCGTCAAACCGGGAATCAGGCGATGCTCCTGAAAGATGATGCCGGGTGCGGTCGGGGGCATTTGGTAGCGCTTTTGATCATCTTCTGTCAAAGATGCCGCTATGGAAAGCAGTGTGGTTTTGCCGCAACCGGATTGACCGAGAATGGCCGTTGTTTTTCCGTTGGGAAAGACATACGAGAATTGATCGAGCACTTGGTGTTCGCCGTAATGCTTGGAGATGCGGTCAAACACAAGTGCAAAGCTTTGACCGTTCGAAGTGGGTGTTTCGGAACGGTGCAGTTTGGGACGGAACTTGATCTTTTTTAAGAGTTTGACCAGCAAAAACTCCAAAAAGATACTCAGTGCAACGACGACGGCCGTCCATGCTAAAAGTGTGTCTGACTCAAGATTTGCCCTTGCAGTATGGATTTCGCGCCCGATCGAATCCAAAGGACTGCAAATGACCTCTGCGGCAATACCAGCTTTCCATGCCATTCCGATTGATGTAGCGATTCCGGAAATGAAATACGGAAACAAATGCGGTAATCGTACATATAAAAATACATCAAAAGGCTTGGCGCAACAATTTGCCATTTCCAAAAGCTTTTTGTCCATTGCGGCATGCGCTGTGGACATATCGGACCACATGATGGGGAACACCATCAGTGCAGATATTACAATCGGCATAATACCTTTGTATTTAAAAAATGCAAGCCAGAGCAGCATGATAAACGAGACGACAGGGACGGTCTTTGCAAGTGTCAAAACCGGCTTGAATATCTCATAGACTGTTTTGGATTTTGATGTAAAAAACGACAGAACGACACCGAGTATACATCCGATTAAAAGTCCCAAAAGGATTCGCAACAGCGAGAAGATAACATTGCTCCAAAACTCTTTTTGGACAACAAGGCCAAACAACGTCAAAAACGTTTGGATGGGGGATGCGAGTATCACGGGACGGTTGATCAGAAGATACAGGATCCACCAGACAAAAAGCCAAAAGACCGCGACTGCGGCCTTTCCGGCTATTGTTTTGATCAGCTTATTCTTATCCTGCATAATAGAAATCATCTGCAGGCATAGCGCCGCCGATCGATGCAGGTTTGTATTGGAAAAATACCTTGAGGTTTTCTGTCGCCATTGTTTTCATCTCGCTGCCCGTGATACACACAAGATTACAATTGGGGATTGCTTTTTTTGCAATTGCCGCTTTGGGAACAATACCGTACGTTTCGCAAAGCGTTGCTGCAGAATCGAGGTTTTCGCTTGCGGACATATAAGAGACGGATGCGGCATATTCGCTCAAAAACGCTTTGACTGCTTCGGGATGCGCCTCGGCAAATTCTTTGCGCACAATGACGCAGCCTTGTGCAAGCTCAACATTGGGGATTTTTCCGTCTGCACCGGCTTGTCTCCAGATGGCGGTCAAATCCAGCGAAACTTTAAGTTCGTTGTTTTTCATCAATGCAGAAGTGACGCTCGGCTCGGCAAGAAGTGCGATCTCACATTCGCCGGATGCGATCATTCCTGCGGCGGTAGCAAATTCATCAACAAATTGAAGATCAAATGAAATACCGTACGCCTCCGAAAGATATTTCATGGCAAATTCGGGAGTCGCGCCTTCGCCGGATGTAACGATCGATTTACCGTCAAGGTCCGAAAAATCATTGATCTCTACGCCGTTGGTCACGACATACAATACGCCGAGCGTATTGATGGCAAGAATCTGAACGCCCTGCTCGGACTTGGAAAAAATGTTGGATGCAAGGTTGATCGGGCAGGCGGCGAT
>JAFQII010000159.1 GCA_017397605.1 Clostridia bacterium | reverse complement strand
TGCCGTCCAACGACTCGCTATGCGAAAAAGCATCGTCGGGAATCGACTTCAACCCCTCGGGTAGCCCCACGTAGCGCAGATCCTTGCAATCCTGAAAACAGCACTCTCCCAGCTCCGTCACGCCGTCATGTAATACGACCTCTGTCAAACCCTCTCTGTCTGCAAAGGTCAAGCTGTTGACTTTTGTCAGCTCCTTAGGGAACTCCACTCTGCCCGTCAACAGCTCGCCGCCAACATACAAATCCGCATACAACGCAGGATTGCTGTCAAACAACGGCGGATCGCCGGGCGTCTCTGCCTCAAACGCGATCTCGCACCAATCCAGCAGGGACGGCGCATGCACTTCCTCAATGTAATAAGCCGCGCCGCAAAAAGCATCCAACCCCACGCTCTCCAGCGTACGCGGAAGCGTCACTTTGGTCAGGTTGTAATAGCCGTACAACTCTTTGATATCGTTGTTCGCAAACGCTCTTTTTCCGATCCGCGTGATGCCTTCTTCGATCACGATCTCCAAAATCTCATCGTGCCACACTTCCCACGGGGCAGGATCGCTTGCACGGTTTCCGCTTTTATAAAAATCGCCGTAATCGGGAATTTCACCCGTGCCGCGGATATACAGCACGCCGTCGTCCGTCAGCTCCCACGTGATCGTGTCCGTAACGTCACCGCTTTTGGCGGTATCCGCAAAAACTGCGTGCGGCAAAAACAAGCCCATCACAAACGCAAGACAACACAAAAAACAAGCTGTTCGTTTCATACAGATGCCTCCAAAATTTTATCTCTATCTAAATATTTACATATAAATATGACATCCATGTGAAATGCGAAAGAATATTTTATAAAAAAGCAGAAATGTTTTTCAAATCCCCTGCAAAAATCCTCACACTTATTCACAAAATCCCCCTTGACGAAAATCAGTCAATCGGTTATAATAGAATTGTATTTCTATGCGAGGATGGTGCGAGAAACATGCTGGAGCTTGCAAATCATAAAAAAACAGCGATCATCATAGCCGTTTTGCTATGCTTGCCGCTTTTGATGATCGGGTTGTTTTCGTTTCAATTGCTTTCGGGCGCGACCGTATTTAAGGACGTGTCCAAGATCGTGCTGACACTGCCCGACGGCACCGAATTAACTTATACCGAGGAAGACGAGATCGAATTTTTTGTCGGCGTGCTGGAACGTGCCACAGCGATCGACGCGCCCGTGCGCAACGTCGACAGCGAAACTCCCCTGACAGTCACGTTGGACAGCGCAGTCTATGAACTGTATCCGTCGCTTTCTGTTTCGGGCTGTATGGCAGAAACGCCCGAAGGCAAATTCTTGCTGCTCACAAGCGACGACGCCTCCGAGCTGATTGTCCGGAGCGAGCTGGAATACCTCTACGAGGGGCACAAGCTTCCGTCCTTGCAGGTTGTTTCGGGCGACAAAACCTACAGCATCTCCCCCGACGGCTACACGTGGAACTACCGCAAAGCCGACGGCATCTACTACAAAGACGAAACGACAATCACTTCGACAGAACTGCGCACCTGCAATTTGTATGCAAGCGGCGGCAGTATCCTTTCGTTCTCTACCGAGCCGTCGCATTACAGCCTCAAGGTGCATCACTATCAAAACGGTACGCTCGGTTATGAGCTCCCCGTGACCTCGCTGGCAGGCCTGCAGTTTACGCAGGACACCCTGCTGTCGGTCGAAATCACCGCAAAATGGAGCCAGGCGAGCAACGCACAGCAGTACGGCGAGGCACACTATTATTTCCTGGCGCTGTACGATGTTCCCGCCGAGGTAGAGCTGGTCGGCGGCAGAAACAACGCACTTTCCGTGCAGGCAGGCGGCTTTGTCCTGCTTCGCGCACTGTATACCAATGTCAACGAAGCGCTCTCCGTCCGTGCAAATTTCCAGACGGACAACTTGGAGTTCTACTTTGACGAGCGCACAGGCAGCAGCTACGCCGCACTTCCCGTCGGCAGAGAAAACGCATCGGGCGACTACGAGCTTCAGGTGTTCTCGGGCGACAACACCTATACCTACACCGTAACCGTGACGGACGGAACGTCTGACGGATTCCTGTCTGCGGCGGTGAGCGACGAAGATTACGCCGCGTTCTATACCCCCGAAAAGCTCGCGGAGTGGGAACAGACGCTTGCAGACCTGCGCGCTTCCTCTGCAGGAACGCCCATTCTCAACACGGACCTCGCGTTTGGCAAGCCGCTTTCGGGCGAGCTCTCGTTGGAATACGGCAGCAGTGTCATTTTGGGCAACCAAGCCGCGACTGACGACGCGGGCTTGCACACGCTGGAAGGCATCGTGATCGAATCCGACAAGGGCGACGAGATTGAGGCGATCCAAAGCGGTGTTTGTGTCTTTGCGGGCACGCTCGGCGCAGGCGGCAACACGGTCGTGCTGGACCACGGCTGCGGCATCTTCTCGTACTACTACAATCTTGACGAAATCTCGGTCGAGGTCGGCGACGAAGTCTCCCGTTCCCGCGAGGTCGGCACCGTCGGCACGTCGGGCTATACGCAGGACGACACGCCGTATCTGTACTGCGCCATGTCCATCGGAAACCTGTACGTCAATCCCATAACAGAATAAAAAACACACGGGCAGTTCCAAAAAGAACTGCCCATGCTTTTTCTTTGTCTCCGCACAGTTTCCCAAGCCGTGCTTTTATGCTCTGCGGGGATTACTGCACCTCGGTTTCCGTCTCACGGTCCGTAAATTCCACGTCGGAATACCCGGGGTTGACCTGATACACTTCGCCATGATTCGCGTAGTAAAGCACAAGATAATACTCTCCGTTTTTACCTGCCACTGTCTCATGCGAAAGAACGTTATTGAAAATGTTTTTTTCAACAGCTACGCTTTGTCCTTGATACGAGCGAACCGCACCTGCATCATACACAATCTCGCAATCCACATCACCCTGCTTGCAATAAGACATCAGATACGCCGACTGCAAATTACCCTGTGCATCATAACCGTAATGCAGAGACTCGTATACCGTACCGTCTTTCGTTTCATTCTTTTGTGATACTCTTAGCACGATACCGTTCTGAGCGGAAACCACCCATGGTTGCCGTCCGTTGACGGTGCCAATACCAAAAAAGCGTCCGTCCACAATTGACAACATATATTCTGTCTCATCGGTCAGAAACAGGTACGGGGCTTGATACTCGGTCAACCGCTCGGTGCTTGACAAACAATAAAACCGGTCATCAACCGCTATAACAGGCTCATCCATGCCGACATCCATCAACCGTTTTGCAAAAAAATCCGCAAGCATATCATATCGGTACGTTTTCACCAACAAAGCGTTTTCCAAACCGTTTTTCAATTGATACCGACAGATTTCACCATCAAGATACAGCACAAACAACTCTTCGCCGCAAACGATCATATCGTCGATAGGTTTTCCGCTGTCCCGCAAAACCGTACCGTCATTCAGACATACGATGCCGATGCGTGTATCGGCATAGACGTTGCCTTTTGCATCTGCGCAATAATGAATCGGCAGTTCGATTGTCGGGTCGCTCGGATCTGTTTCGTAAACAAAACCGTACTCAAACAACCCCTCTTTGCCTGTTTCAAACGTCGCAAGCTTTTCCAGCGTCGTCTCGCGTTCCTCGGGGTAGGTCGGTTCGACGGGTTGGGAGTCGGAGCTTTCTTCGGGTGTAGACGGTTCGATTTCGCTCGATTCTTCATCCGGCAGTTCAAGTGCGCTTGTCTCTTTGCTCTCTTCGGTTGCTGTGCTTTCCCCCGACGGCGCGTTTGCACACGCCGACAGCACGACGATCATACACACACAAATCGCAAGCAAACGTGTCAATCTTTTTTTCATGTTCAAAATCCTCCTTTTGTTTTTACCTCCGTTTTCAGTATAGCAAACACCCTGCCATGCTGTCAATTAGGAGTGTTCCCAAAATACGCCTTTCTGCTTTGTGCACAGTGTCTATCTCAATCGAGAAAATGAGTTATTCTTTGTACATTTTGTTAACAAAACATAAAAAAACACGCAGACCAAGCCGATCTGCGTGTCTCATTTTATTACGTCGTATAGTTGTCAAAATAGCCTTGTACCAGAACGACAGGCGTGCCTTTGTCGCCGCTGCCGCTGGTCAGGTCGCACAGCGAGCCGATCAGGTCGGTGAGCT
>JAFQII010000158.1 GCA_017397605.1 Clostridia bacterium | reverse complement strand
GTTGCCGCTTCGGCGGTCGTACCGCATGCGATGATTGCATCGGTGCCTCCGGCAATCTGCTGCTCCAAAATGGTTTCAAGTGCTTTATAGTCTACTTTGCCGTCTTTAAACGGTGTGATCAATGCAACACCTGCGCCGGCAAAAACATTCTTTTTCATTGACATTTCATCCTCATTCCTTTGAAAAAATCATATGCAAAATATCACGTTCCAATATTATCACGTTTCTTTCAAAAAGTCAAATGTTTTTTAGCGGGAATACAAAACTTTTTGAAGAAAGGCGATGGATTGTACTTCCATAGACAGAATATGACCGAAAAACTAATCTTGCAACGGAATATAATCGGTAAAATCGCGTTTTGTAAATTCAAGCTGTGCGTTCCCATGCTCCGTGAGATCACAATATACATTTATGTTCAGCGCGGAGACGGTTGTTTCTATGCCGACTTTTGAAATAAGGTTACGATCGGTTTCTGCGTATACCGCAAGGCTGTCGACGGCAGAAAGCATATCGGGATGGAATTCCAACATGTATTTCCCATCAATATAGGCAAAACGTTTCAGCAGATTGCACGATGAAGCCGATCTGATTTGCTGCGGAGCAGTTTCGCTTGCGGGAGAAACGAGCGCAGGGTCAAGATGCAGTACAAACGCAAGGAAGTTTTCGGGAGAGGAGATCAACTCCTGTATCGAAAGATATCTTTTTTCGGTGTACTTGAGCTTTAGCGTTTGTGTATATCCGTATGTTGCATAAACTGTGCGGCACAGATAAACTTGATCATCCAGGATAAATATCTCGCTTTTGATGTTGCAACTCTTGAGAAGGCTGTTGCCTTGTTTAAGAGCGATATCACCCGATGTCAACCCATACAGATACGGAACATCTATGCAAATGTACCCCTTGAGACTGCCGTCAGAAAAATTCAACGTTCCGTCCAAAGCAATTCCTTTTAAACGCAATGTCGAAACTTCGAGATCAAAACAGCCCTCAAAATCAAAGCTTCCCGCTTCGACTGTATTGACAAGCGAAGGCAACAGCTCCAAGGCACCGGTTACGTCGACGTAACCGTCCAATGCGGGGACGGTAATTGCTGCATGCTCTTTCGCTTGAAGAGATAACTTCATGGAGTCGACAGTAAGCTCAAGCGAATCAATACCCTGTTTTGTCAATTTGGCAGAGAGCGTAAAATCATCTGATTTGATGATCAGAAAATCATTTTGATACGAGACAGATCGAATGGATGCAAGGTCAGGTTGCGTGCTTGCTCGGTAAGCGGCCGCCTGAGGAGTTCCTTGAGAACCAATATACGCAAGCAACGGCTGTGCAAGGCAGAACAGCTTGACGTCGTCATTCTCGAGATAAAACGCATCACCGCTATATACAATATGATGCAGATCGGCATTGCCTTTGACGGACAAGTCAATTGCCGCGCGTGAGATTTCCATTTGTTCCAGGCAGAAATCCAGACGCGCAATCGAGATATAAAAATCCTCTGCTACTAACGTACCTTTGAACGAAAAGGACGTTTGTCCAAACAATGGTACAATTCGCTCCGACAATCGGTCGAGATCAATGGCATCTTTCTTGGACGGAGCGGAAAACTCCATGCTCTCCGACAGTTGATACAGATTACGTGCCCGGAGCGAAAACTGATCGTTGACGATCGTAATTGATTGCTTATGCAAAGCAATTTTTGTGCCGTTATATCGGATTACAAGCTCGTTTCCGTCGCAGGAAATCAACAGGTGCTCAACTGCTTCGGCACTGATCGGAATCGCGCCCGCTTGTTCGGACAAAGGAGCAAGTCTTTGCAAAACAGACTCGATGCGGTCCAACTCGACAAATGCATTGAGAATTGAATTGCTTAAGTATATGGTATCGTTTTTGAAAATGACAGATGTTTCAACACCGCCGAGCTCCGTGTCAAAACGTGCGGAAAGATCCGAAGAAAGATTCAGCAACAAATCTCCCTCAAGGCTTTGACCGCCGAAATCGAGCGAAAGACTTGCACCGATACTTCCCTCTCCGTTTAATGTGGTATAAAAAGAGTCCTGCAGGAATGAACCCAAAGCGGATGCAGAGAGCGCGTTTGCGACAGCAGGTGCGGCGATCGGGGGCACTTGGCTGATTCCGCTGTAATGTACAAAAATCTCCACGCTGTCCAAGCAGAGAGCCGCCGACTCGGATGTCAATGTTACGGAAAATGGCGTTTGGCCGTCAAACACGAGCGTCAATTGATCGGTATCGTGTGACAGGCTTACCAGACGTGTTTCTGCTTGTTCCGAAGCAACGGATACGCTGCCGTTGTTTGAAAATGCAGACAAGAGCGAGCCGAATTCATCGAGTGTGCCGAATACCGAAACGTCGTCCCATACGACGCACAATTCTTGATCGGCAAAATACAGATCAATCGGGATTTCCTCTGCAGAGGAGAGTGCTGAAAAAGCAAGATTATGATCTGTGGAGATGATTAAATCGGCTTGATAAGACAAAACTCCGTTTGTCTGCAACGTATACCGAAGATCATTTTCGCTGAGAAGCGTTGTCAAAAACGATAGCGCGGATACCGAATCCGAGATATCCACATAATCGGGCGCATCGGGCAAATTTGTTTTTTGATCGGTTTTGGTCAATCGGATTTCGCATAAAGAACCCGACAAATCCGCTGTGATTTCTGCACTTAACAAAGACATGCTCGCGGTATCAATTGCAATCGAAAAAGACAAGCCGTCACTTTCCGAAGAAACATACAAGATACCGTTTTCGGTTTTGATTTCAGCCCCTGCAAACATATCGGTCGGAGTGTCATTTTTTGCACGTCCTTGCGAGGGAACAGCGGAGAACAGCGGAAGCAATTGCTCGTTGAGCGCTTGCGCTTCGGTGAAAACATGAATTTCGCCGTGTGATAAGTGATAGCGTTCATTTTGATAAAGAAAATCAAACAACTCACTGTGCAAACACAATGCGCCGTGTGTCATGTCGGTATAAAGCTCC
>JAFQII010000157.1 GCA_017397605.1 Clostridia bacterium | reverse complement strand
TTGCGGAAATGATAATAGGTTCTCTGCCACAGATCGGTGTGCAGCTTGGTTTGGATTTCGATTTTGTCTTCTTTTATTATATAAGCCGCGGGCTCTCTTGTCCATTGCAGTTTGGTGATATCAAACTCATATGGCTCCCATTCCCATTCATCGGCAAACAAACCGTGTTTGCTTGCAAGCCCATCCATAATGTCCTTTGTCAGCGTACACTTGATACGCAGATAGTAGTCGTACCCGGCTTCAAACAAAAAGCCGTCGGCAACCAGCCTTCCCCAGCAGGCTTCACGCAGGCACACCTGCACAAACAGTCCGCTTTGACACAGGTCAAGCTGTTGCCCGTTATGCCACGAAAGCTTATTTGGGTTTTCGATATCCCTGATCGTCAGACACTCGATGTTTTGCATGCGGCACACATCCAGAACGAACTCGATGTAATGTTTTTCGACCGTCAGGTATTCGTTGCGCGACAGTCGTTTGCCGTCAAAGACTTTGCCGATATCGCTGATCGCCGTCCACTCGTCTTTTTGGTAGACGCCGTCGACGCGGTGGCGCGGATCGTATTTTGAAACATGGTAAGAGTACATAGCATTGTTCTCCTTTTGCGTTAGCATTCATCGGTCGGATCAGCCAATTGCGCATCGATATACTCTGTGTACGGCTTTTTGTTTACCAAATCTGCATGCGTACAATACCATGCAAAAGCATCACGCAAGCCGTCTGCAAGCGGCATCGTCGCGGGCATCAGTTTTTGCATTTTGCTGACATCAAGACAGTAATCGTATGCGTAGAAGCTGAAAAATTTGCGTTGTTCGATAGCAGGGTCAACGGTTACAAATACGGGGCGTTTTCCTGCCGCTTGGTAACAAAGCTCGACCCACTCTTTTGCAGAAACCGTATTGCTGTTTCCGACATTATAAACCGTCTCCGACGGATGATGCTCCAGCAAACAGTCCATGAATCGGCAAAGATCCTCTACATGAAAGAATTGCAACCCCAATTCCCCGTTCCCCGGCAAATAAAACTTGCGGTCCTGCAATGCACAGTCAAAGACAAATGCCTCGCGGTACACGTTGTTCATCGGGCCGTAAAGGTACGGCGGACGAAGGATATATGCATTCGGAACGTGTGCTTGCAATGCGCGCTCGGCCTTGACCTTGCCCATTCCGTATGCGCCCCAGATCCGATTCTCGCCGATGGGCGTATCCTCCGAAAAAGGCTGTGCGCAATGCTCCGGATACACCGCACTCGAGCTGATCAGAATATAGTCATCAAAACTGCCGAGTCCGTCCAGTAAATCATGAATGTCAGTTTCATTGTACGCCGTCACATCAATGACAACGTCAAAATGATGCTGCTTTAACGCATCTCCCAAGCAGTGTCTGTCTGCTTCAATCAAACGGACACCCTCGCTTTGCGGCTTGGTGTTTCTGTTTAATACGTACACATCATAATGTTTGCGGACGTAATACTCCGCAACGTATCGGCTGACAAAAACCGTTCCGCCGGTAACAAGTACTTTTTTCATCGTCTGCTATTCCTCTTGCTTTGATTCCTTGCAAAACACATACCGCTCCATGCGGTCAAACGCTTCCTTGACGCGTGATTGCGGAAGAGCGAGGTTGAGACGGATATGCGTCGTTCCGCCGTGTTGCCTGCCGTCCTGCCATGCGACGCCTACATCCCAGCCCATTTGGAGCAATTCGTCAAGCGTTTTGCCGTGTGCGTTCAGCCATTCGGCGCAGTCCATAAACAGCATGTACGTTCCCTGCGGACGCGCGGCATGCACGCCTGCAAAGTGGGTTTGGATATATTGACAGGCGTAATCGACGTTCTCGCTCAATACGGTACAAAGCTCGTCCACCCATTCCGCGCCTTCTTTTCGGTACGCACCGATCAGCGCGTGCATCGAAAGCACGTTCATCGAGTTGTAGTGCGAAAGCGAGGACTCCTTGTCTACCCTGTCGCGCAGGCGTTTGTTGTAGATGATGTGGTACGAGCCGATCAGCCCCGCGAGGTTGAACGTCTTGGACGGCGCATACAGCGCAACAGTGCGCTCGCGCGCTTCTTGGCTGACGGACTGCGTGGGAATGTGCTTGTTTCCGTCCAGCAGCAAATCCGACCAGATCTCGTCGGAAACGACATACACGTCATGCTTACAGAAGATCTCCATCGCTTTTTCGATTTCCTCTCGCTCCCAAACACGTCCCGTGGGGTTGTGCGGGGAGCAAAAGACCGCGGCATGGATATTGTTCTCAACGATTTTTTGCTCCATGTCGTCATAATTCATGCGCCAGACGCCGCGTTCGTCGAGGTACAGCGGCGACAGCACAATGTTGTAGCCGCTGTTTTTGAGCGCCATGGAAAAGCCCATGTAGATCGGGCCGTGAACGAGAACGTTGTCTCCCTTGGAACAGAACGTTCCGATTGCAGAAACCAAGCCTCCCAGCACGCCGTTTTCGTAGCCGATGTGCTCGGGAAGCAATCCCGCAACACCGTTGCGCTCGCTCTGCCAACGGATGATCGCGTCAAAATATTCGTCGCGCGGATCAAAATAGCCAAACGCAGGGTGCGCGATACGTTCCTGCATCGCCTTGCACACCGAGGGAGCGGTCGCAAAATTCATGTCTGCCACCCA
>JAFQII010000156.1 GCA_017397605.1 Clostridia bacterium | reverse complement strand
GAGCTTTTGGTTGCCGTAATAGGAGGGCTTATCCGCTTCCGCAACGTATTTTTTGACAAACAGCTCGCAGATAAAGAGCCAATGGGAGTCCGTACCGGACAGCGTATAGCGGACATATCTCGCAGAAACCGGCTCCGCAAGCTTGAGATCATAGGAATAAGACGAAACATCGGAGACATCTTTGGGACGGTATACGGTACCGACTTTTTGATAATTTTTGCCGTCGGAAGAAATCTCGTACAAAACAGTCGCCGGAGAACCGATGCCGTAGCTTGTATATCTCAAAATACCGATAGCAAGATCTGCGATGTTTTGCTCTTTCTTACCGAGGTCGAGCACGATTACGGTCGTGGACGGCGAGTTGATACCAACCCAATTATCCTTGTTAAAAGTAGTGCTGGTGATACCGTCGGTCATTTTTTGACCGTTGTCGGGATACTCGGTGCTTGACTTGGCATTGACTGTATAGGATTTTCCTTTTGCAAGATTGACCATAATATCGTTTCTGTTGATCGAGGAAAGAGAAGAAGGATGGGACTCGGATGTTTCGCCGGATTCCTCGGAAGACTGCTCTTCGGAGCTTTCGACAGGTTCCTCGGAAGAAGCCTCGCTGCTTTCCTCCGGCTGCTCATCGCTTTCTTCGGGTTGCTTGCTTTCCTCGGGTCGTTTACTTTCTTCGGGTTGTTTACTTTCTTCGGGTTGTTTGCTTTCTTCGGGCTCCTCGCTTTCGTCGGATGCCTCACTGCTTTCTGCCGCAGAGCTCTCCGAAGAGATAGCGGAAGACTGCGAATCCGGAACGGAAGACTGCTCGGAAGAATCGTTCTCGTCCGCAAGCGAGCTTTCTGCGGATGAAGCAGATTCAGCCAAGGAACTCTCTGTTTCAACAGCCGAAGAATCGCTTGGCTCTCCCGAAAGGATTTCGGAAACAGCCGACGAGCCATCCTGCGAAGAAACGTCCGACACATCAGTCGTGGAATCGCAAGAAACGAGCAATAACACGGCAACGATCAGAACACACCAAAATAACTTTGACATAGCAGCCCCAACTTTCGATATTAGTGTTTTTATCATAACATAAGATGTCGATTTTGTCAACAAGGTTTTATCGAAAACGACCAAATCAAGCACCAAATGACGTGATATTTTTCCATGCAAGTTGATTTGTTCGACTTGACAGCACGCGGATTTTGATGTAAAATGTTTGACAGTGTATTATGCTCGTTTACAAGGAGACATTTGATATGTCAATGGTGTTCCACAGAAATCTCCCGATCCCGCAGGAGATCAAAGAAAAATATTCTCTTTCTTACGATGCAACTGTTCAAAAACAGCGCAGAGATATTGAGATCGCACAGGTTTTTTCGGGGGAGTCTGACAAATTTCTTTTGATCATCGGTCCGTGTTCGGCGGATTACGAAGATTCGGTCATGGATTATGTCAACCGTCTTGCAAAATTGCAGGACGAGGTCAAGGACAAGATCATCATCATTCCCCGTATCTATACCAACAAACCGCGTACGACGGGCGACGGCTACAAAGGTATGATTCACCAGCCGGACCCCAACGGCAAGCCCGATATGCTGGCAGGTCTTTTGGCAATCCGCAGCCTGCATGCCCGCGTCATAACCGAAACGGGGCTGACCTGCGCGGATGAGATGCTCTACCCCGAAAACTATCAGTATTTGTCTGATCTGCTTTCTTACGTTGCGATCGGCGCGCGTTCTGTCGAAGACCAACAGCACCGTTTGACCGCCAGCGGTATCGACGTTCCCGTCGGTATGAAAAACCCTTCCTGCGGCGATTTGTCCGTTATGCTCAATTCCATCATGGCAGCGCAGCACTCGCACACGTTTATTTACAGAGGATGGGAGGTCACCACTTCGGGCAATACGCTTGCGCATGCTGTTTTGCGCGGCAGCATTGACAACGACGGCAAATGTATCCCCAACTATCACTACGAGGATCGGATCAAGCTGTTTGATGCGTATGCAAAAAAAGGCTTGCAAAACATCTCCTGCATCGTGGACACCAACCACTACAACTCCAACAAGCAGTATCTCGAGCAGGTTCGTATCGCAAAAGAGGTATTGCATTCCCGCAGACACTCCGATGATGTCAAGCACATGATCAAGGGCTTGATGATCGAAAGTTATCTTGAGGACGGCAATCAAAAGATCGGCGACTGTTGCTACGGCAAATCGATCACCGACCCCTGCCTCGGATGGGAAAAGAGCGAGCGCCTCGTCAAGGATCTTGCAGAGCTCCTCTGAAAATCAAAATAAGGAGACAAAGACATGACAGCAAACGTTGCCTTTATCAAGCTCTCCCCGGGCGCAATCGCCCCTTCTTACGGCAGTGCCAGCGCTGCAGGCGCTGATTTGTACGCCCTTTTGGATCATGAAACCGTCATTCCCGCAGGGGAGACCGTGATGATTCATACCGGTATCGCCATGGAAATTCCCGACGGATTTGCCGGACTCATTTACGCCAGAAGCGGACTTGCATGCAAACGCGGACTCGCGCCCGCAAACAAAGTCGGCGTCATCGACAGCGACTACCGCGGCGAGCTGATCGTTGCACTGCACAACCACGGCAAGGTCGACCAGACGATTCTTCCGGGCGAACGTATTGCACAGCTTGTAATCACTCCCTATCTGACCGCAAACTTTATCGAGAGCACTTCCCTTTCCGATACCGAACGCGGAGAGGGCGGATTCGGCTCGACCGGACGCAAATAAATCAAAGGCAGAGAACGCCGTATTCTCTGCCTTTTTCATATTATACACCCTCGCAGTCAAATGCGGGGATAAAGCTTTCCGAAGCCGCGCTGCCTTCCTGAATATAGGCTTGAGTAACGCCGAGCTTTTGCGCAAAGTCAATCAGTTCCTCGTATTCTGTTTCCGATACACATCGGTCAAGCTCCGGGTACTCTTTGAGTTCAAGCGGTGTAAATTGACTCATGATACTGATATAGATGCTGTCTTTGTACGTTTGATACAGGTATGCAAGCACACGTTTGGAATCCTCGGTGCATCCCGGCAAAAGCAAATGACGAACAATCACGCCTTTTTGCATCATACCGTTTTTGTCAAAGACAGCTTTCGGTTGCTGTCGTACCATCTCCGCAAGCGCTTTCTTTGCAACCGCGGGATAATCCGATGCATGCGAATACTTTTTGGAAAGCAACGGCGACATGTATTTGAAATCAGGCAGAAAGATATCGATCAGGCCATCCATGGAGCGTATCATTTCTACCGTTTCGTAGCCGCTGCAGTTCATCAGAAACGGTAATGCCAGCCCTTGCTCTTTTGCTTGAATGACAGACGCTTTGATCAAGGGTAAATACGGGTCGGGCGTTACAAGATTGATGTTGTGCACTCCTTTTTGCGCCAGCTCAAAATAGATCTCGGTCAAACGTTCGACGGAAACCACTTTTCCTGCTTGCGCTCGGGAGATCTCACGGTTTTGACAATATACGCACCCGAGCTGACAGCCCGAAAAGAAAACAGTTCCCGAGCCATTTATCCCCGAAATGCAAGGCTCCTCCCAAAAATGCGGCATTGCGCGGGCTATTTTGAGTGTATCCGACGCTCCGCAGATGCCGATGCTGTTTTTTCGGTCCGCGCCGCAACGCCTCGGACAAAGCATGCAACCCATGCAATCACCTCTTTTCGGTTTTTAGTATAACGCAAATCCGTCCAAAAATCAAGTAATTTGGTCTTGCAAAAACAAAACAAATGCGATATAATAGAAACAACAATGTAATTTGAAAGGATACAGCTATGCTTTATCACCAGTTTGACTTTTCCGACAGCGCCAATTTTCTTGCGCTCGGCAAAACGTATACAAAAGAAAATGCTCTCGTCCTCCCGTGGAACGACAGCGGTTTTTCGTTTCATTTTTACGGTACGGGCTTTGTTTTGCATTTTGGTGCATATCCTTGTCCCGAAGTTCCTTATGTGCGTGTTTGGGTTGACGGCAGACCTTCCCAGCGCTTTGCCGTTACCAACGGCACCGAAAAAATCCTGATTGACGGTCTTTGCGAAGGAGCGCACACCGCCAAAATTTTGCGCGTTACCGAAGGTATGGATCCGATCATTGTCAAGAGTGTTGCGATCACGGGACTTGAGCCCAAGCTGTTAAACAAGCCCGCGGAACGTCCCTTGCGCCTTGCGTTTATCGGCGACTCCATCACCTGCGGCTACGGAGTCGTAGGCGCGTCCACAACGGCAGGTTACCTTACGGATGAGCAGGATTCCTCCCGTTCGTATGCATATCTCACAGCCGAGCTGTTGGACGCAGAGATTCAGCTGTCAGGTGCATCGGGCAAAGGTATTGTCGCCAACTGCAACGGCGACCGCACAGATATGACATTGCGTCAGGCGTTTGCATACAAGGACAGACAGGGCGGCGAGTGGGATCACAGCGCTTGGATTCCCGACCTGACGGTTATCAACGCAGGCACCAACGATGCGTGGGGCGGAGTATCGGACGAAGAATTTACCGAAACCGCTCAGCTTTTGATGCAGGAAGTCCGCGCAGCGTTCCCCGGCAAACCGATCATCTGGTGCTACGGCGTCATGGATCAAACCAAAATGGGCGCAGTAGAAGCCGCAGTCAACGCATTTAACAACTCGTACGGAAATGCATATTACCTGCCCGTGGATACCATGTACGGCAAGCCTGAGGAAATCGGCGGCGGCGGACATCCCAACACTGTGACATCCGACCGTGTTTCCAAAATACTTGCCGCTAAGATCAAAGAAGTGCTTGGTATCTGAATAAAAAAAGAATAAACTCCGCATCCGTCTGTCGACCGAGCGAAGTTTATTCTTTGTCTCATTGGATCACGGTGCTTTTTTCAGAGATCATCTGCGTCCTGCACAGGGGTATCGTCATCACGGGGAACGCCCGTATAACTGCCTGCGGGATCGGTCTCGCTGTACAGACACATTTCACCTATAAAATCGTCTGTCAGGTCATAAAAACCGCCGTCGATCCTTTGCGGTGTCGAATGAATCGGAAACGTATACCGATTTTTTCTGCTGATGTCAGCATTCGGAATCGATCGTTTTTTACCCATAATCATTCCTCCGTTCGTCCGTTCAAGTTTCTTTTCCCGGACGATCATAGTTTAACCCGCACAGCGCTTTCTATGCGCTTTGCATGCATGAAAAAAATGTTATTTTTGAAAGGTATTTGATATGCGAATCATCGGTATCGATTTTGGTGACGCGCGCGTCGGCGTTGCGGCATCCGACGAAACGGAATTTTTGGCAACGGCGGTCTGCTCTCTCAACGTCACGGGTGTCAATGATGCCGTGCGTAAGTGCGCCGACAAAATCAAGGAGCTCGGCGGGGAAAAAATCGTTTGCGGTCTTCCCTACAACATGAACGGCAGCGAATCGTTCCGCGCCGAAAAAACACGTGTGTTTGCAGACAAACTCAAGGAAGCTACAGGCCTGGAGCTGGAGTTTATGGACGAACGTTTGTCTACGGTAGAAGCATATACTTATATGAACATCACCGATTTTAAAAGCAGCAAGCGCCGTGCTGTGATTGATGCGATGTCAGCCCAAATCATCCTGCAATCGTATCTGGATAAAATAAAAAAATAAATTCCAAATATGTCTTGACAAAACATGTTTTTTCATGTATAATACCGCTTGTGCGCTGAATACAGCGTGCAATTTCGGGGTGTGGCTCAGTTTGGTAGAGCGCCACGTTCGGGACGTGGAAGTCGAAGGTTCAAATCCTTTCACTCCGACCAAAAGCACCTGCGTTTGCAGGTGCTTTTTTGTACCTGCATATGCAGGTACTTTTTTTGTACAACACAAAGTTGTTTGACAAACGATCGATGATATATTATAATGGTACAAAGTGAGGTGAAAACATGTCTGCATACGAGTTTGTAAACAAAACAGAGATCAAAAAAGGATGGTCGGGGGACAACAAGTTTTGTGCAACCGATACGTACGGAAACAAATATCTCTACCGTATTTCCGATCTCTCGCAGTACGAAACCAAACGGCAGGAGTTTGATATGATGCAAAAAGTTGCATCACTCGGGATTCCGATGTGCAAGCCGTTGGAATTCGGTACTTGCGACGAGGGTGTCTATTCTGTCCAAAGCTGGATTGACGGCAAAGATGCCGAAGAAGCGATCTCCTCGATGCGTCCGGCGGAGCAGTATGCATACGGATTTGAGGCAGGTAAAATCCTGAAAGCAATTCATACAATTCCCGCACCCGAAAACGTTACTGATTGGCAAACACGTTTTAACAATAAAATCGACCGAAAAATCAAAGGCTATACCGATTGTCCGCTCAAATATGAAAACGGACAGTTGTTTTTGGACTATGTCGAGCAAAACCGTCATTTGCTGCAAAGCAGACCGCAGGTATATTAGCACGGTGACTATCACATCGGCAATATGATGATCGATACAGACGGCAAACTGCAGATCATCGATTTTAACCGCAATGACTACGGTGACCCGTGGGAAGAGTTTAACCGAATCGTATGGTGTGCGCAGGTGTCTCCCCTGTTTGCAACCGGTATGGTGGACGGGTATTTTGACAATAACGTTCCTATGGCATTTTGGCGGTTGCTTGCCTTATATATCACAAGCAACACACTTTCGTCGTT
>JAFQII010000155.1 GCA_017397605.1 Clostridia bacterium | reverse complement strand
TATTTTTCCAGCACGTCTTCCATAATATAACTGCGAAGATTGCCGATATGTGCAAAGTGATACACCGTCGGTCCGCAGGTGTACATTTTGACCTTATTCGGCTCATGTGTCACAAACGGATCGATCGAGTGAGTGTAACTGTTGTAAAGTTTCATTGTTAAGTGCCCTTTTTATAAACTATTTTTCGGTGTCGAGGTATTTCCAGTAAGAAAGAATGTAATTGAGACCCGACCAAAGCGTAAATACCGACATCACGATGATGGATACCAGCGACAGCCAGCCACGGCAGAACGGCAATACGACGGGCTCAAGCAGCAGAACGCTGATGCACACGATCTGCGTGTTGGTCTTGATTTTGCCGAGCATGTTGGCCGCAACGACGATGCCGCTTTTTGCAACGACCAGTCGCATTGAGGTGACGGCAAGCTCGCGGAACAGCACGATGGCAGCACTCCAGAAAAAGAGGTGGCGCAGTGTTTCGGTCGAAACACAGAAATCGTATACAAACAGATCGTTGTACTCAAAAACGAACGACGAGATACACATTGCAAACATTGCGCCGAGCACCAGAAATTTGTCCGCAAGCGGATCCATAAATTTGCCGAAATCGGTGATGAGATTATGTTTGCGCGCAATGTGACCGTCCAGAAAGTCCGTCACGGATGCGGCGATGAACAAAAACGCGGCAATGGCGCGGCTCAGCCAATCGGCATAGCCGTCATCAAACGGAAAGAAATCGTAGATCGAAAACACAATGATAAACGGAATGCTCACAATGCGGATCAGGGTCAATTTGTTAGGTAAATTCATGGGTGTTCCTCCAAAATGTTATACGGTTTTGCCCAAAAGATCATAGTCCAGAACTTCGGTGATCAGAACGTTGACAAATTGCCCCTCGTGTACGTTCTTGGTAGAGGAAAAATAAATCTTTCCGTCAATATCATATGCATCCGCATACGATCTGCCGTAAAAGCTTTCGGCAACGGGATCGTAGCCCTCGCACAGAACCTTGAGCGTTTTGCCCACAAAGAGCTCGTTGCACTCGTTGTGGATGCGCTCTTGCTGTTCCATCAGGATATCCTGACGCTTCTGCTTGGTTTTTTCGGTCACTTGCGCGGGCAGGTCGTAAGCGGGCGTGCCCTCTTCACGCGAGTAAGTAAATACGCCGAGACGCTCGAAGCGTGTTTCTTTGAGGAACTTGCGCAGCTCCTCAAACTGCGCCGCAGTCTCCCCGGGGAACCCGACGATCACGGTGGAACGCAGGATGATGCCCGGAACGCGCGATCTCAGTTTGGCGATGACGTCGGTGATCGACTCTTTGGTGTCGCGGCGGTTCATCGCAGAGAGAATGTCGTTGTTGATATGCTGGATGGGCATATCGATGTATTTGACAACCTTTTCGTTGCTTGCAATCACATCAATCAGTCCGTCGGTGATACGGTCGGGATAGCAATACAGCAAGCGGATCCATTCGATACCTTCGATCTCGGAAATCTCCGTGATCAGGCTGTCCAGCGCATATGTTCCGTACAGATCCTCACCGTAACGTGTGGTATCCTGCGCGATCAGACAAAGCTCTTTGACGCCCAGGACCGCAAGCTCGCGTGCTTCTTCGACAAGCTCACCCATCGGACGGCTGCGGAATTTGCCGCGGATCGAAGGAATGACGCAGTAGGTACAGTGGTTGTCACAACCTTCTGCAATCTGCAGGTACGCAAAATGCTCGGGCGTCGTGATTACACGTTCCCCACCGAACGCGGCGTCGTCTACGGAGTCAAACGCACTGTAGGACGTGCCCTCGTATGCCGCACGGACGGCATCGCAGATTTTATCGACCGAGCCGGTGCCGATGATACAGTTGACCTCGGGCAGCTCCGTCAGAATTTCCTGACCGTAGCGTTGCGGCAAACAGCCTGCAACGACGATGCCTTTGAGCGTGTGGTGCTCTTTGAGCCAGGCGATATCCAAAATATTGTCGATCGCTTCTTTTTTTGCGCTTTCGATAAACGCGCAGGTGTTGACCACAACAACATCCGCTTCGATATCCTCGGCGACGATCTCAAAACCGTCTTGCGCCAGAAGTGAAAGCATGCGCTCGGTGTTTAACAGGTTTTTGGGACAGCCGAGCGAAACAAAACCAACTTTGATAGACATATCAGTTCTCTTTCGGTAAAATATTTATTGGTAATAGTCGTTTAAAACATCGGAAACATCGGACCAGGAATAGCCGCATCGGTTTAACCAATCGACGGCTTTCTTTTTGACAGCCATGTCGGACAAGCTCTCGCGGGAGAATTTCTGCTCCAACAGATCTGCGATTTTTTCGCGGTGGTCCATCGAGCGGTACGGCTCGAGCGTCTGCTCGATCACATCGAGCGAAAAGCCTTTTGCATAAAGCTCCTGCTTGATCCGCATCGGTCCGTAAGAGCGGACTTCATAGTAGTTTTCGGCATAGCGTTCTGCAAGGCGCGCATCGTTGAGATAGCCGCGTTCCTCCAGCAGATCGGCAGTTTCGCGGCAAAGCGCTTTGTCAAAAGCACGCGAGAGCTTTTCGATCAGGCGCTTTTTGGACATGTCTCCGTATGACAGATGTACAAACGCTTTTTGGATGCACGCAAGCCTTGCTTCAGCTTCGCTCAGCTCTTCAAACGCATCGTCTGACAGCGAAACACCTTCCTCGAGACCGAGACGGTCGCAATCCACCGTCGTGATACGGTACTTATGCCCCTCGCAAACGACAAACACCTCATGGTTTTCGTCATCCCGATGCAGTTTCTCAATGATGTGCATGACGGATTATTCTTCGTCTTCGTCAAAGGACAAAGAATCTGTCGGGATTTCAGCCGCGTCGGGCTTTTTCATGTAATACTCTTTGATTTTCGCCTCAAGTTCATCGGCAAGCGCTTTGTTTTCGCAAAGAATACCTCTGACGCGGTCCTTGCCGTTGCCGAGCTTTTCGCCGTTGTAGGAGAGCCAGCCGCCGCTCTTTTCCAGAACGCCGCATCTGACACCCATCTCAATGATCTCGCTCTCCTTGGAGATGCCCTCGCCGTAGATGATGTCAAACTCAGCGGTTTTAAAAGGAGGCGCAACCTTATTTTTGACAACCTTGCAACGCACATGGTTGCCGTAGATATCGTCGCCTGTACCGAGCTGAGCGGTTTTGCGGACATCAATACGAACGGAAGCGTAAAACTTGAGCGCACGGCCGCCCGTGGTGACCTCGGGGTTGCCGTATACAACACCAACCTTCTCACGAAGCTGGTTGATGAAAATAACAATACAATTTGATTTTGCAATCGCGCCCGAAAGTTTGCGAAGCGCCTGCGACATCAGACGTGCCTGCAGACCAACGTGAGAAGCTCACATGTCACCGTAAAGCTCATTTCGAGGAAAAAGAGCGGCAACGGAGTCCACCACAACAACTTCGATCGCGCCGGAACGCACAAGTGCCTCCGTGATCTCCAGCGCCTGCTCGCCGTCATCAGGCTGAGAAACAAGCAGCTTATCGGTATCTACTCCGAGTGCTTTTGCGTATACGGGATCCAATGCATGCTCCGCATCGATAAATGCCGCCTCGCCGCCGAGCTTTTGTACCTCGGCAACAATGTGCAACGCGAGCGTCGTCTTACCCGAAGACTCGGGTCCGTAAACCTCAATGATTCTGCCACGCGGAACACCGCCGATACCCAATGCGATATCCAGCGAAAGAGAGCCTGTCGTAACTCCCGTAACCTCCATCTTGAGGTTGTCTCCCAAACGCATAATCGCGCCCTTGCCGCACTGTTTTTCAATTTGTGCAATCGCAGTCGCCAAAGCAGCGGCTTTGCTGTCTTTTGTATCTTTTGTAGCCATCGTCAAACTTTCCTTTCATAGTCGTACGAACCTATGTTCTAACATAGAATACCACATTTTGATTGGAATGTCAATCATATTTTCAAAATATTTTATTAAGAAGCGGTGAAAAAAACGCATTGGGGAAAATTGTGTCATTTTGTGTAAAAAAATCGCGTATATTTTGTTAAATAAATCAATATACAAATTTTGTTTTCTGGTGTAAAATGAATTATCTGATTTTTATGGTCAGAACAGATATTGTATTTTAAGGAGAGAAACGCAGATGTCAAACGGAAGCAACGGCAGCATCGGATTGATCGTCATGAACAATTGCAAAGAGCTCGGTCAAAAAGTCGATGCTTGGATCAAGGAGATCCGTGGTGAGGAAAAGAGCGATCACAGCTACATCATCCCCACTGAAGAGGTACGTTTTAACAACGGAGAGGGCAAGTTCCGCATTCTGGACTCTGTCCGCGGAAAAGATCTTTACATTTTGAGCGACGTCGGCAACTACCATTGCACCTACAAAATGTTTGGATACGAAAACCGCATGGGTCCCGATGAGCATTTTCAGGATATCAAGCGTGTTGTATCCGCAATCGGCGGCAAGGCAAGCAGAATTACGGTGATCATGCCGCTGCTGTATGCATCCAGACAGCACCGCAGAAAAGGCAGAGAATCCCTCGACTGCGCAATGGCTCTGGAAGAACTCAGAAACCTCGGCGTCAATACGATCATTACGTTTGACGCACACGATCCTACGATCTACAACGCAATTCCCGGCACCTCTTTTGAAAACGTACTCCCCACGTATTCGATCCTCAAAAACTTTATTGCGATCGAGGGCGACGATATCTTTAAAGATAACATGACCGTCATCAGCCCCGACAACGGTGCAATGGAGCGCGCGATCTACTATGCCAACGTACTCGGACTTGACGTCGGTATGTTCTACAAGCGCCGCGACCACTCCCGTATTGTCAACGGCAAAAACCCGATTGTTCAGCATGAATACATCGGCGGTCCTTTGAAAGACAAAAAAGTTTTGATCATCGATGACATGATCGCTTCCGGTCAGTCCATCATCGAGGTCGTCAACGAAGCTGTCAAGCGCGAGGCTAAAGAGATCTACGCCGCTACGACGTTTGCGTTCTTTACCGAGGGCGTTGAGAAATTTGACAAGCTTTATGAAGAAGGCAAGCTGACGCGCCTCTACACGACCAACCTGTCTTACATTCCCGAAGAATATCTTGACCGTCCCTGGCTGGTTTGCGCCGACCTGTCCAAATTTATCGCAAAAATTACCAATACACTCAACAACGACGAGTCCATCTCTCCGCTTCTGGAATGCACCACTCGCATCAGACGTTTGCTCAAGCACACCCAGACCAACTGATTCAATATTCCGACAGCCCACTTTTCTGTGGGCTGTTCTCATCAAGTCGAAAGGAACATATTATGAACGCAACCGATTGGAAGCTCGGCTTATCCACCTGCGCAACAAATTCGCTGGAAAAAGAAGTATTTGAAGCATATGCAGAAAACGGTATTCGTATCATGGAGATCTCTTTGCCTACGGCAATGTATGATTCGATCCGGTGGAAATCAATTGCAGGCTATGCAAAAGAGACCGATGTAGAGATACGCTCGATTCATCTTCCCTACTACCCGTTTGAAACGCTGGATCTATCCTCTCCCGATGCCGCCGTGCGCAAAGCCGCGCTCGAAATGCAAACCGATTTGCTCGCACGCGCAAGCGAGATCGGAACCCGTATAGCGGTGATCCATCCCAGCGGCGAGCCTTATCTTGAAACGGAACGCACAGAACGTCTAAAGTGCGCGCAGGATGCACTTGCCTCTCTTGCCGAAAAAGCGAGCGCTTACGGCACGACCATCGCGGTAGAGAATCTTCCCCGCACTTGTTTGGGAAACTGCATTGCAGATATGGAGTATCTGACCGCCGGGAATGAGGCGCTTCGTATTTGTTTTGATACCAATCACCTGCTGACAGAAAACAATGCCGATTTTGTCAGAGCATTGGGACATCTGTTTGTCAACATGCACGTCTCCGATTACGACTTTGTCGACGAAAAGCATTGGATGCCGTACGAAGGCAAAAACGATTGGGTTGAGCTCGTCACACTGTTGGAGCAGGTCGGATACGATGGACCGTTCCTTTACGAGGTACCACGCACAAAACCGCGTGCGCTGGACAGACGCGAGCTGACCTTTGCGGATTACAAGCCGAATTATGAAGCTTGCATTCACAAGCGCCCTGCACCGAAGATCCTATAAGCATAAAAATGCCGCCGTTTGCACACGGCGGCATTTGTTGTTTTAACCAAGTCTTGCGTTCAGTCTGTTTTCACTCTTGGTCAGCCAAGAAATCAGATCGTTCAGATCCTCTTTGGCAAGCTTGCGTTTTTTGGAGTCGGAGATCATACTATCAAATTCATTTACAATATCCGAAAGAGATGCTTTTGCGGTCCTGCAATACTGCAGTTTTTCTTCGATCGATGCGTTTTCGAGATCAAACGCCTTTGCATCATCGATCAACGGGTTGAGCAATCCGCAAAGCTTATCATAATCCGCTTCGGAAAGTGCGGCATAGGGCATGTATACTTTTTTCGCTTTGTCAAGAATGTACGTCAATTGCGCCGATACCGTTTCACTCAAACGGTTGACAGAAACGGACGGATCGCGGAACGTACCCTTTTGGATCGGATCCTGATAATTGGACACATTGATGTTTGCAAGCGAGAAAATCGCTACACCGTCGGAGCCGGCTTTTCTGACTTCGGTCATCTGCAGGGCAAAATTGGGCTCGGTCGTTTCGCCGAACGCGGAGATGCCCGTGGAATAGAAGCACTTGTCTCCCGAGATTGCAACAAATTTGGACGCATTGGAGGATACGTACTGATTATCCTCACCGTAAGACATAGAAAACAGTTCATCCATATATCCGTTGGCAACCCAATTTGCACAATCCTGGAAAATGTCGTTTTTGATATCCGGCACACCGGGGTAAACCGCAGCAGAAAGCCATACATCCGGATCGGTATCGCATACCATGTCGTAAATCTCACCGACAAAGCTGTTGATGATCTCCTGGCGGAACTTGATCCACGATTGATGCAATGAGCCGCCGTTGAGCGTTGCGGGATTGACGGTCGTGTTGTTTTCCTTCTGCCATGCGGAAACAATGTTTTCGTTATAACCGAAATCGTCCTTGCCGTAGTTCAGCTCAGGGAAACGGATGTAGTCGAGATGCAAGCCGTCAACATCATACTTGGTGATGATTTCACGGTAGAAATCAATCAAAAGCGTTCTGACTTCTTCCTCAAACGGATTCATAAAGATAAAGTTCGTGTTGGAAGCCGTGTAGAAGAAGGTATTTTTGCCGTTGCGGTCCTTGAGCCATCTGCCCTCAAAGTGAGAAGCCAGCTCCATATTTGCCTGCTCTTGCGCCTCTACCGTACCGATAAAGAAGTTTTCGACCCAGGCATGGACTTCGATACCGTATTCGTGACAAATGCGCACAAAACCTTCCAACGCGTCATACTCGCCGTTGGGAACAGAGTGTAAAATCAACTCGTTATCGGAGTAGCCGATAAAACGACCGTTGTACCAGGTTTCCAGATAAACGGCATTGATGCCGAGAGATTTCATTTTCTCGACAACGGCGCGGACTTCCGCATCGCTCTTTTCGGCACTGCGGTACCACATTGCACGGTTTTCGACCGGATGCGCTTCCAGCAACGCGTATTGCAGATCGCCCCAGGATGCATCAAGTGCATCGATCATCGAAAGTGCAGTTTCAAAATCACCGCTCTCAAACGCATTTTGTGCGTTGCCGACTTGGCTCTCCAGATCGGCAACCGTCGAGTCGAGCTCGGTATAATTGAGGTATATAAGCTGATCCTTGGCATTTTGCAAGGATTTTTTTGCATCGTCAAGCCGTACCGCAGCATCGATCAACATCGTGTCGGGAGTCGTGATCAGCATGACGCGCATGGTTTTTTCGTCAAAATAGACCTTGCCGCCATAGCGGTAAGCGGAAACCAACGCTTCCTTGTTGACACCGTGTCCCGAGAGCACAAAGCCCCCCTTGGGAACAGGTGCATTGCCCGTATAGCCGTCACCGACCATCATGCCGTTGGCGTCGACCATAATCTCATAGCCGTACGCGTTGGTTGCGGTGCTGGACACATTGCGGTATACGATCAAGGCATCCTGCACTCTGGTCTCATTGATGGCGGTAACAGACAGATCTACCGCAGTATAATTTCTGTTGCCGCTTGCAAGCTTGGCGCTGTCACCCGCCTTTACCTCGGTCATAGCGGAGCTATAATATGCGCTGTCCTTGTGGATACTGAGAACAAATCCGTTTTCGGGAATCTCGATATCGCCGATTCCTTTTTCAACCGAAACCACCTTGCCGTCGGCAACTGCGATTTCGATACCGTATTGATTGGTTTGCGTTGTCGCGCCGAAGCCGGGCGTATATAGCGCTGTTACCCCCTCGGGTGCACGTACGGTATTGATTTTGTCGTACGCAAATGCGATGCCGTTGATTTTGACGTGGTTTTCGGGCAGCAAAGAGGTGTCGAGCATCAAGGGATCAACATGATCGCCGATCGAAAGGCCTTCTGCATCCGCAACGGAGTCTCCCGCAAAGGTAACGGCAATACCGCCCGACAAAGGCAACATGTTACGTCTGCCTTTCTCACCGATATAAACAATGATATCGTTGACGATAATTACGTCAACACGGTCCACATCGGACTCAGCCGTTGCAACGGAAGAATGCTTGTCATCAAACAAATATACACCGCTTTGCGTAATACGCTCGCAGTTATATTTGTCGGCTGAAAAACGGTATATGGTCTCTCCCACAATCAAAGCCTCGCAATCACTGATTGAAGATACACTGTCCAGGTCACGGAACGTCAGCTTGAGCTCGGGTTTTAAAAACGTCTCGGCATATGCGCAGTTGTACGCGCCGACAAACACGAGCTGATCGGTCCCCCCTGCGGCGACAGATGCACGGGAAATCTCGGCAACTCGATAGCTCATACTCGTCACAGAGCGCAAAGTCACAACAACACTGTCGGTCGGAAGCGCAACATCGGCAGAAGTATATTCCGTACTCAGGAAATAAATACCGTCGCCTGTCACGCCGTCCAACGGGTCGC
>JAFQII010000154.1 GCA_017397605.1 Clostridia bacterium | reverse complement strand
TCAAGGGCTGTTCTTGCATTGTGTCAGTTTGATTTCACACAATCAAGCTTTTGCTCGAATGCACGAAAGCGCGCATCTTCTGTGATGATGTTATCCTCTGTATCAAAGCAAAGATTGTAACAGCTATGCAAATAGAATTTGAAATTGCCCCCAAGCTCTGCCGCGGTGGCTTGGTCGCCTTTTTACAGACAAGCCCGATAATACAAAATAATCGTGTAGGTAAGTTCGCCAATCACATCAAACGCTTTGTCAATTTCGGAAAGCGCAATGTACTTATTTGCAAGGTGGTTCATGGCGCTGTACAGCCATTTGGTATGGACAGAAAGATCCCCGTCGCTTTGTTTGACACTATCGATCAAATGATGCCACGCGGTGATTGCGTTCGTTTCGTCGCCCGCAATCGAAATCCGTCTCGCCCTGACCGCCAGTGCATGCAAATAATCGTGTAATGCGTCATGGCACATACGGTCGGCAATCTCGAGACATCGGTTCTGATCGTTCTTTTTGGAATAGATCTCGATCTCCATCAGATCGCGGATGCATCCCCTTTTCGGCAAGCCTTCCGCAATGTGTTCGGCGTTGGCAAAATCGTTGCGGTACAGATACAAAATGATCAGCGTTTGTTTGGCATCGATCACGCGCGTGGTGTCTCTGTCGTAGGTGATGACGGATTGCAACAGCCGCTCTGCCTCAAGGTAAAGCTTGTCTTTTTCTTCTGTCGGGTTCTGCCCGTAATAAAGCACTCTGATCAAGCTGTCCGCGCACAAAAACTTGACCTCAAAATCCAACGGATATTTTTTGATGTGCTCCTGATACAACATATAGCACGCATAATAGGCGTTGTCGTCACGGCTGTATACCTTTTCGATGCCTTTGGTGATTTGTTCGATCTCGACAAACAGCTTTTTGCGGTCTGCCGCTTCGTCTCCGTCCGCGCCGAGCAAACAGTCGGTCGTTACGCCGAGTACTGCCGCCAGCGGAACAATCTGCGAGATATCGGGCATCGAGTTGCCGCACTCCCATTTGGAAACCGACTGTACGGAAACCATCAGCTTGTCTGCCAGATCCGCTTGCGTGAGCCCCACGCTTTTTCGGATTGTTTTGAGACGCTGTCCAAAGCTCATTGTGTTTTTCTCCTTGCTTGTGATGGAATCAGTATAGCACACTTGCCGCGCGATGTAAAGAGAAAGCTCGGAGAGATGGATATCGCGCGGCGGTTGATCTCTGTCACCCAACCTGCCGTTGTGTTTTTGCAGAAAAGACGTTGCTTGCTTTCTGCGCTTGCCTATGCTATACTGATACCGTCGAGCGCGCGGCAACTCAAACAAAAAAAGGAGCAACATGATGTTTTGTGATAATTTTAAAAAATACCGCAAGCGTGTCGGAATGACGCAAGAGGAAGTTGCACGGATGCTGATGGTCACGCCCCAGGCAGTCTCCAAATGGGAAACGGGAAGCGGAACGCCCGATATTTCCCTGCTGGTCCCGATCGCAGAGCTTTTTGGGATCTCCACCGACGAGCTGTTGGGATATGCCAATACAGAACAGCTTTCCGTGCTGGATGAGCAATATCATTCTTCAAAAGAAACGCGTAAAGAGCTGTACGACAAGTATATCGACCTTTTAAAAACCAACCCCACCAACGAGAACATTTTGTCAAGGCTTTTGAGTTTGACTGCGGAGCGGCTCGTCGCCGAAAAAGAATTTGACGCAACGGAAAAGGACGCGCTTGTTTCTGCCGCGGAAGGATTTGCAGTCCGCCTGCAAACGGGCAAAACATGTTCCGTCACCACAGAAACTTGCGGAAAACTCGCCGACGTGTACACCTACGCAGGGAATTACAAGCAGGCAAAAGAAACGATCGAACAACTCCCGGGCAGTCGGTACACCAAAAACCGCATGCTGGGCAATCTGGCGTTGCGGGAAGGCAGATCCGAAGACGGCATTGCGTTTTACCGTGAGTCGGTTTATGACACCGTTTCGTTCTTGCTGTGGGACATTGAGCGCATCGCACAATGCTACAGCACCGCTTTGCGCGAGGATTTTGCGGGCGTTCGGGCAAAGATGGACGAAATATACGCCGTCGAATACGATTTGATCCACGCGATCGGGGCAGAAGGCTCGCCCCTTTTGCAATCCCATCTGTGCAACGCATCGATCCGTTTGGCTCAAAAAGCGGTACGCGACAACGAGTACGAAAAAGCATTCGGCTACCTTGATGAATTTATGCAAGGCGCAAGCGAACTGCAAGGCAGCGTATCGGAACAATCTACACCGTGTTCCCCCGTTTTGCCTACAAAGCCCCATGCGGTGCAACCGATCAGCAAAGAATCCGTACGGTACCGCTTGTCGTGGAACACCTTTAACCCCATTCGGAATGACGAAAGGTTTGCAAAATACCTGTCGAAAATCGACTCGTGGGAGTAACGGAAACACCGTAATTTCTGCAAGGACAACTGCTGTTTTGGTGTGATACAATGCAGATACAGAAAGGAGATGACTTGATGGAAAACAAGCATTTGATTGACAAAGCCATCGGATTTATTCAAGAGAATCCCAAAAACAATCTGTCGCTGCAAAGCATCGCAGATCACGCAGGGTTTTCGCTCGGTTATTTTGATGCAATATTCCGACAGCACACGGGTTACCGTCCCATGGAATACGCGCGGATTTATAAGCTGACCCGAAGCGCGTTGGAGCTTCGCAGAACGCAAAAAACGGTGCTGGAAATCGCGCTGGATTATGGGTACACAAGCCCGGAGAGCTTCGCCCGTGCGTTCAGGAATTTTTATGGTATTTCCCCGAGCGAATACCGCCAAAAGCACACGGGCCGAGCGGTCACATGGCATGATCTGTCGGGAAAGATTGCGATCAGTCATTTTCGGCGAACGTTTCCGGAATTCAAATTGTCAGATATTGATCTCGCGCTGGACTTCTGCTTTACACACAATCCGAGAAAATACGCAGAAGACATCATCGGGATGACTGTTGCGGAGTCGGAAATCCTCACGCTGGGAGATCCGGGTTCTCCGGAGCATTTTCTCTACGTATAGGATTACAATTCCGCCGAACCGGCTGTTTCACTCGTGTGCGAGAAGGAAAAAGACGCGTTGCAATACCTGCAGCTTCTTGCCAAATTACAAACCCCGAATTTCTCGGTCCGAAAATCGGTCGGAGATCCGTGGGAGCATTTTGATGCAGAAGCGGCGCACATGGGACTCGTATGTCGGCACGGGTACGATATGTTGTTCGCGAACGATTCCGTTGGGATACCCGAATACGCAGATCTTTCCGTTCGTTTGCTGACCGCAGAGGACATGCCGAGCATCCGAATGTTTAAGCAAAACGGCGGTTGCGCAGAGTGCCATGTCAAAGCGATCAAAATTCGTTTGGAAGGCAAAGGAAATCTCGGTTTGACGCCAATGGGCGTGTTTGCCAAAGGCGAGCTTGTTTGCATGGCGATGCCGGTGCTCGACCAAGTGAGAGATCTCAAAAAATACGATATCGGTGCTATTTTTACGGCAAATGCACCTGATGAAAACCGTGTGCATGAGCTGATTTGGAACTATGCAATCAACCACTGCATCAGAGAAAACGCCATGCTCGGCAACGCAAATGCCGTCGAAGATGATTCTCCCCTCGGTGTCTCTGTATGTGAGCGCCTCGGTCTTGTCAAGGTTGCGGTAACCTGCAAATATCGTAAATAACCATCCGTCAAAAAACCGCCGTCAGTTGTCCCGACGGCGGCTTTTGGTTGTGCGTTACAGCGCTGTTTCCAATTTTGCTTTTAAATCAACAAACCAGTCTTTGTCTCTGTATTGGCAATAGCAGTCCAACGCAAGCTCATCTATCAAAAATCTCACAAGCTGCTTGTTGTCGGTCGGCGCGTCCGCGACCTGCCAACCGTACACAAGCGGATGCGCAAGCTCGTGCGCTTGAACACCAACGGATTTCAAAGCGCATTGGACCGCACGCGTGAGATGATTTTTGACCGTTGTTTCGTCATTGCCGAGAGCCGTTTCGTCTTCGGCGATACAGAGATGCAGGTTATATAGATTTCGCAGGGTTTCGTAACCCATGTCATCATTCGGATAAACGATCTCCAAAATATTTGCAACGGTTTGACTGACCTTTTGAACATAACCGTCACCGCAGTCTTTGACTCCAACCTCCCGCATGCGGATCGCCATGTAAAAAAGCTTATCCAGATACCAATGGTTGGCAAAGCGAAAATCGCCTACCAGCCATTTTTCGTTGTCCTCCACCTGCATGTACATCATTTCTTGTGCATGCATGATCGAATAGGCTTTCTGTACCCATTCTTTGGCTTTTGCGGAATTGCCGTTTTCGTAGTAGGTTTTGGAAATCTGTTCAATCGCCTGTCCTTTGTAATACGTAGCCAACAGGTCATCCGGTACGGCGTT
>JAFQII010000153.1 GCA_017397605.1 Clostridia bacterium | reverse complement strand
TGCGATTTTTCCGTTTTTTCCTCTTGACAAGTCGCATATCATGCTGTATACTATCGCAAGCATTTTAACGAAAGGATGATTTTTTATGGCAAAATACGTTTGCGAGCTTTGCGGTTGGGAGTATGACGAGGAGCTCGGCGCACCCGAATATGACATTGAGGCAGGAACCCGTTTTGAGGATCTTCCCGACGATTTTGTTTGCCCCCTCTGCGGCGCAGGCAAAGAGGACTTTTCCAAAGCCGACTGATACAAAATTTTTTACCCTGCCCATGCGGCAGGGTTGTTTTTTTACAAATTAGCACTTGACAAAAACGGTCGGTTGCCGTAAACTGTTGATAAACAAAGGGTAAACAGGGTTTTTGTAATGTTTTTGATCGAACGGCACGATGTCATTTCCTCCACCAACGACCGCGCAAAGGCGCTTGCGTCGGAGGGCAAACGGAATATTTGCGTGATCGCCGATCGGCAGACGGGCGGACGCGGACGGATGGGGCGGAGCTTTTTTTCTCCGTCGGGATGCGGACTGTACCTTTCGGTTGCGTTTGCGCCCGAGGTACGCGGTGAAGACAGCGCTCTGCTGACCACCTACGCGGCAGTCGCCGTTTGGGAATGCATCCGCGAGCTGACAGGCGTGACCGCCGACATCAAATGGGTCAACGATTTGTACCTGCACGGCAAAAAGGTCTGCGGCATTCTTGCCGAAGGCAAGATCGACTACACGACGGGGATGTTTGATTACGCCGTTCTGGGCATCGGGATCAACGTCAAAAAAACGCCGTTTCCCGACGAGTTGGCAGCCATCGCATCCGACCTGGAGACCGAGACGGGGGTCCAAATCGACCGCGAGGAATTGACGGCACGTTTACTGCAAAAGCTGGCAGGCATGGAGGATGCGTTCCGCACACGCACGTTTATGGAAACGTACCGCAAAAACTGTTTTGTTTTGGGCAAACAAATCGAAGTGATCCGAGGCAGCGAGCGCTTTGAGGCGCATGCACTGGACGTCACCGACCGCGGGGAATTGTTGATCCGCATCGGGGACGGCACGCAGGTACTGCAAAGCGGCGAGGTTTCGGTGAGGGTATAAGCATTTTTTGGAGGGATAACAAAAATGGAAGAAAACTTGAACTTTGAACTGGATCAGCAGTCCGTGACGGAGCAACCGCTCACACTGCCCAAACGCAGCAAACCGATCGCGCTGATCGTGGGCGCAATTGTGCTTGGCATCGCATTGATCATCGGCATTGTTTTTGCGGTACTTTCTGCAAAATCGCCGTTGCAAAAAACGGTGGAAGCCGTGTTCCCGAGTACGGAGCTGTGGGGCGAATTGATGACCGAGGGCGGCACCCTGACGGTCGACGGCGAGCTTGCTGACGATCTGCTCGGCAAAGGCTTGCAAGAGCCGCTCTGTTTCTCGGCGGATTATGCGTTTTCGCTTGACGGCACGTTGGTCACGCTGACGGCGGGTGCCAAGGATGACCGCGTCGACCTGTCGTTTTTGCAGGACGAAAAAGGGGTGCAGATGTATTCCGACCGTTTGCTGGGAGACAAAGCCTACGGCGTTTTGTTTGACGGGCTGATGGATGCGATCGATGCGTCTCCGTTTGCGCCGAAAAGCGGAACGGCATACGAGCTTCCGCGCGAGGTCTACGACATGATCAACCAATATGCCGAGATGCTGGAGGAAGAACCGCAAACATTTGAGCACACAGCGCTCGTCATCAACAAGGCAACCGACGCCATGCTCAAAAAAGCGACCGTCAGCAAAAAGCGCGAGACGGTCTCGCTGGTCGGCGGCGACACCAAGGCAAAGGTTTATTCCTATACCTTCGGCGCAGACGCGTTCGACGCGTTTATAAGTGTCTTGAGCGACGAGTGGGAGAATAACGAAGCGTTCCGCGGAGAGATCGAATCGGTCGATCCTGACGGAAAGATCACGTCGTTTATCCAAAAAACGTTAAAAGAGCTGGAGGTGCGCGAGAACACCTTCCCGAAGATGGAATCTCCCTTCAAAGACTTGGAACTTACGTACAAATACGCCGTCAAGGGCGGTTATCTGGTGTACGCCGATTGTCTGATCGCCGAAACGTCTGCCAAAAGAGGAAGTTCGGTTTTTGTTGCGGTTAAATTCACCGAGAAACCGAAAAAAGACCCAAGTTATGACATTGAATTTTCTGTCACACAAGGGGAAATCACGCACTCTCGTTATGTATTTACCTATCGCAAATCTGACGACGGCAAAAAAGAAGAGTGGGCTTTCAAAAACAAAGACTCGGTATATTATACTGCGGCTGCCGAATACGGCAAGAACGATGCGTTTGCACTGACAATCAAGCGGGTGATCGCCGCGGACGTTACAGACCCCGACAAGCTCTTTACGCTGTGGCAGTTTGATCTCAATGGTACCTTGCGCAAAACCGACGATTCGTTTGCTCTCGGCATCGACGAAATGAAGTACGAGGACAAAGACGGAAAAACGCTGTTCCATATGAGCGACTCTTCGTTTGGGATCTGCTTGGAAAGCGGCAAGCCTTCCGTCAAACGCCGCGAAAACGAGATCAACCTGCTTGGAATGAGCGTTGCCGAGCTGAACGAGCTGGGCGCAACGTTAGAGGGTGAGCTGATCAAAGCGTTCGATGCCATTGACGACAAGCGGGGAGCGCAATTGGTGCATGACACCTATATGCCCAATGCGCTTGCGACGGTCAGAGCGGACGGAAATCTGAGCGATTATGCGTACGACCGTTCCAACGGACATCTGTTTTTTGCCTATGACCTCGGCACATCGGGTGAGATTTGGATGTACGATGCCAAAACAATGGAACTGCTCGACAAGCTGATGTTGGGACACCCCGTGCTCGCGATCGACGCGGATGGCGGTTATCTTGTATTTGTATACGAAAAGAAAGCACAGCAAACCGCCTACGTTCACAGCTCGGCGGATATGACGTATATCAAAGAGTTTGACTATATGGATTACAACACCTTCTATCCCGAAATGGAGTATCCGGGCGATGTTCTTGTGGACGGAGACAGATTGTTCTATATCACGGGCGACCAGCATGTATCTCTGTACTTTACGGACATCAAAACGGATAAGACCGTGCGGGCGGCGGAAAGCTTTTATGAAGGGAAACTCTCGATCGACCGCAAAAACCACGTTGTCGCTGTGCTGGACAACTATTTGTCCGCATGCGATCTGGTCTTTTTCTCCGCCGTTAGCTGTGACTGCATTGAGCAGATCGACCGCTTCGGTATGAGCGGACAATACCTGAAAGGTTCTGCGCATTTTGACGGATATGCATTTTGGGCGACTGCGGACGAGTGGTATACGCCCGACGGAAACAGCGGTACGTTGGCAACGTCGCTCGGTTTTGAGGCAAACGGCGGGCTTGCACAGGTCGTTTACCGTGACGAGAATCTGATCGTTACGTTGGAGACGGACATGAGCGGAGGTTTTTGCACCGCGTTCTACCGCGCAGACGGCACGTACTGCGGCAGCGTAGATGAGCTGTATCTGTGGGTGCAACCGATCGACGGCAACCATTATCTCGCCGCATACCAGGACGGAAACAAAACCGTATTTGCATATTGCGAGCTTGCCGAAGGCAAAACAATCGGATAAATGCAAGAGGCACTTCCAATCGGGAAGTGCCTCTCGTTTTTATTCTTCTTCAAAATACCGTTCAAACGCGTCCTCTGCGCGTTCTCTTGTAAACGAGAACGCAAAAAACGAGTCATCGTGCTTGCGCTGCAGGATCTCAAGCTTGCCTTGCAGATTGGAGTGAATGTATCCGATCTCGGGATTGTCACGGATGTGCGCTTCCAGCCTGACCATTGCGGGGACGGCGGGCTCGCCGAGCTGATACAGCGTGTGGATATCGATGTCGATGTGCTTGTCTTGCAAATACATATCCACGTTGTAGTCTGCGATTCTGCCGCTGACGTTGGAAAATGCCAGCACTCCGACCATCACGGTCAAGGCGACCGCCGACGCGGAGATCAGCTTAAACCTTGAGATGATCTGCTTGACGATGATCAAAAGGAATACGATTGCAAGCAAGATCATCAGCCACGATGCGAGCACGCGTCTGAGCGTCAGTCCGTAGGTATCGATGTACAGCATCATTTTTGCCATTGCCGTACCGATCAATACCAAGGTCATCAGCGACAGCAGCACGTTTGCGATTTTTAAAAAGACGTGTTCTGCTTTTTTGTCTCGGCGCATCCACAAGGAAACCGCAATCAAAACAAAGAAATTGATCACCGACACGGTGCAAAGCTCAAAAAAACCGTTGCGCGCATAGTCCGCATAGGTCGCAATGCCCTCGGGCAGGACACCGCCGAAGCCCGACACGTAGTAATCCCACTGCGAGATAAAAAAGAATACATATACGGTGCAAAGCGGCAACAGCGCCGAAGCGGTCGTCAACAACGGCACGACACGCCGTCTTTGGCGGTTGATACGCGCAAGCTCGATGTTGTACGTCTTTTTTTGATCGTCTGCCGCGCAGGCGTACAAACCAAACAGGTACATGCCCGCCAACAAGCCGACAAACACAGAGCCGAACTGCGAGCCGAGATCAAAATCGTTCAAAAACGAAAACGCATCGCCAAGCAGTCCCATAAATCCGTCATCGTACGAAAGCAACCCGATGACCGCCGCGGTGGGCAGAATTGCAATTGCAAATCCCAACAATACCCTTCCAATGCCCTTGGTGCCCTTTGCGTGTCCCGAGAACATCGCGCGGTATACGTCGCCCAATCTTGAAAACGGGTATCGCAGCAGTGCGCAAAACAGATCGGCGGGAACACAGTCCGAAAAGCCTTTTTCCATGCGGTTGCCCGTCGCGCAGTACACGAAATAGCAATATGCCGACGCCGAGCAGACCAATGCCCAAAAGCTGACAAACCCCGAATCGGTCACCAACAGCGATGCGGCAAACACGACCGTCAGCGCGGCGGAAACGATTGCATGCAGGTTCCATTTGGCTTTTTTGATCACCAGCGTGACAACAGCGGCGGCAGTCAGCAAAATGACAGCCGACAGTATGCCGAGCGGCTTGATGTCAAATTTTGTCATCGCGCGTGAAAACAGATAGCCGAAAAGCACGCAAATCCATGCAAATGCGCATTCGATCCCCTCGTAAGTGCGCTTGGCCGGCGGAGGTGTCGCCCCCGAGACCGTCGGATTGATTGAACCTTGATAATCCATAAACAATTCCCCTTTATTTAATCGTTTTTGTATTCGATGATGTCCTCCACCTTGCAATCCAGCGCGCGGCAAAGCGCGTCGAGTGTGGAAAAGCGGATCGCTTTTGCTTTGTTATTCTTGAGAATGGACAGATTGGCAAGCGTGATGCCGACCTTTTCGGACAGCTCGCCGAGGGACATCTTGCGCTTTGCCATCATCACGTCGAGATTGATTACGATCATATTGCGCCCTCCCGTCTGTCAAATGGTGTAGTCGTTTTCGTTTTTGATCGCGGTGGCTTCTTCGATGACGTTTTTGACCACGCGCAGGCAAAGCCCCAAAAAGATTGCCGCCAATGAAATGAAATACGCCATATGGAAGTAATATGTGGCAATCAGGCAGAGCAAGGCGATCAGCAAACAGCCCCACGACACGTAGCGGATATATGCCACGCTACGTGCCGTAAAGACCAGCCCCTTGCGGACACGAAACAGCAACAGCAAGATCGTGACCGCGCACGCTTCGGCGATTGCCATGATTGCATAGATCCACACCCAAAAGACCGTCTCCCCCTGCAATACGCCGATATCGTGCTCGCCAAAATAGCCGCACATCATCTGCAAAAGCGGCGCTTTTTCAAAAAACAAGGGCAAAACGATCATTGCCAGCGCCAAAAAAACAATAAACGCACTCACGAACACCAATGAAATATTCTCCGAAGCCCGACGTGAAATTTTCGGCATAACACACCTCTATGTTTGTTTTGTGCATACAGCATATCACATTTATTTCTGTTTGTCAATATGTTTTTATCGTTTTTCGATAAATATTTTTTGTTTTTCGATGATTTGGACGAAAAAAGAGAGACGAGAAAGCGTATCGGTAATAGTTCGCTTTTTGCTTGCATATATAATAAAAGGAAAGGAAAGGGATTTTATGACAAAAAGAATCAAAAAACACACCTCAACCAAGCATACACAGACGATGGGCATCGCACTTTTGCATGCGTGCGGCATCGGCACGGCGCTCGGCGTCGCGTTGCTTTTGATTATGGCGGTCATGCTCTCGTTTGCGGCACTGAAAAGTGCGTCGCCGGGTAATGTGATCCGCCCTGCGGCGATGATTTGTTTGTTTGCTTGCGGCTACGGTGGCGCGCTGGCGGGTGCAAAAAAAGCCGCCGCCTTGGATTGCAATCCCCATGCGGGAGGGCTTTGCGTGCTTGGCATGCTGGCTTTACTGATTTCGGTCGGATCGCTGTTTGTCAAAAACGGGGAAGAGGCAGGCGTGTTGCAACGGCTGCTGCCGATGGGCGTGCTTGCAGTTGCGTGCGTATTGGGCAGTCTGACCGCCGCGCTTCACCGCCCGAATCAAAAAAGACGGCTCAAAAAGCTGATGCGTGGCTAAAAACACAAACTGTGCTGTCTGCAGGAAACTTTTGGTGTAGAAATTTGAACAAACTGTGAAAAACACTATTGACTTTTTGCTGTTTGCGTTGTATAATCAAATTGTAAAAAAATTTTTAACAAGGAGAAAAACAAATGAAACTGAGAACAACATTGTTGGCTCTGGTTACTGTTGCGATCCTTTGCGGCGCACTTGCTTTTGTTGCAGTCGCAAATGCAGATCTCGAGCTTTCCGCAAGCTCTGTATCCTGCATGCCCGGTGAGACCGTAACCGTTACCGTCAACATCGATCAGAACCCCGGCTTTTATTTCCTTCAGCTCTATCTTGTTTATGATACCGAAGCACTTGAGCTTGTTTCTGTAAAGAACGAGACCAATCTTTCGCTTACTTCCGGTATCGCTTATATTTGGAATGCAAGCGGTATCAATGACTACACCGCAACCGGTGCTCTTGCAACCCTGACTTTTACCGTCAAGGAAGATGCACCCAACGGTGCATATGAGATCGGCGTGCTTACCGACTACATCGACTGCTGCAACGCAAATGAGGAAATGCTCAACGTTACGTTTGCAAACGGTGTGATTGATGTTTGCGACCACTCTGAGACAAAGACTGTTGCCGGTACGCTTCCCACTTGTACCGAAGCGGGCGAAAACATCATCTACTGTGCCGGCTGCGGCATCGAGCTCTCCCGTGAGACCGTTGCTCCTCTCGGCCATACCGAGGGCGACTGGACTGTTGTGACCGAGCCTACCTGTACCGAAGAAGGCAAGCAGATCAAAAAATGTACTGTCTGCGGTGAGACGGTAGAAGTCGGCGTCATTGCCGCTCTTGGCCACAAGGCAGGCGAATGGACCGTTAAGACCGCGCCCACCTGCACCGAAGAAGGTGTGCAGATCAAGATCTGTACGGTATGTTCTGAAGTTGCGGAAACCGGCTCTATCCCCGCAAAAGGCCATGGCGAATCCTGCGCTGTGGAAGTAAAGACACCTACCTGTACCGAAGAAGGCGAGATTTGGAACGTTTGCCTGGACTGTGATGCGGTTCTGTCCGTTGAGTCCATCCCCGCGAACGGCCACGTAGAGGGCGAATGGACCGTTCAGGTCGAGGCTACCTGTACCGCAGGCGGCGTCAACGTCAAGCTCTGCACGGTTTGCGAAGAGATCCTTGAAACCGAATCCACTCCCATGATCGAGCACGATTATGACGGCGGCGTGGTTACCTCTGCTCCCACTTGTGCCGCAGAAGGCGTGCTGACCTTCACCTGCGAGGCGTGCGGACACAGCTACACCAAGGCAATTGCCAAGGTTCCTCATACCTATGACGCACTCGGCGTATGTACTGCTTGCGGTACCAAGAGTGCTCTGTACATCTCCACCAGCCAGATCAAGGGCAGACATGACGAGACCGTCACGGTCAAGCTGGTTCTTGACAGAAATGCCGGCGCAAACTTCCTGTCTCTGGCGATCGACTACGATGCAGATGCTCTTGAGCTTGTCTCTGTTGAAAACAGCGGCTTGTTTAACATGACCAAGGGCGAAGCGCTGTATGTGTTCAATGCATCCGGCGCGAACGACGTGACCGCAACCGGCACGCTCGTCACGCTCACCTTTACGATCAAAGAGACCGCAGAGGCTGATGTTACCTACCCGATCACCGTTACGGTTTATGACTGCAACAACGCAAACGAAGAACTTGTTGATGCGGTTGCAGGCAACGGTTCGATCCTCGTATACGACTTCATCTACGGCGATATCAACGGCGACGGCAAGATCACCGGTATGGACGTTACCCGTCTGCTCCGCTACATTGCAAACCGTAACCCGATCACCGGCGAGTCCAGTGTTGAGATCGAGCCCGGTGCAGATTGCAACGGCGACGGCAAGATCACCGGTATGGACGTTACCCGTTTGCTCCGTTACATTGCAAACCGTAACCCGATCACCGGCGAGTCCTCTGTAATCCTCGGTCCGGCGAAATAAGGCTGAATAATCCATAGCTTATATTACTACAAGGCGGTCCTTTTGGGCCGCCTTATTTTTTGTTATTTTTAAGAAAAAAAGTACGCAATGTTCTTGACAAACCGTACATAAACGGATATAATGAATTGTAAATATCCTTTTAAAATAGAATGAGTGTACCTACAATCAAACAGAAAATAAAAAACAAAAATAAAAATTTTTCATGGAGGTAAAGAAATGAAAAAAGCGTTATCCCTGATTTTGATGCTTGTTATGGTCTTTTCGGCGCTGGTCCCGTCGATGGTCCTTGCAGCAGACGAAATCGATGCTTTGTCGCACGTTAACGTTGCGGCAGGCAAAAGCTACACTACGACCGCTATTTATACAACAAATGGCGTTCAGAGTTGGCCTGACGAAGGCGGCGTTACGCTGACCGACGGCGCAAAGGCTTCTGCTGATGCTGGTTTTGACGATCCCGTATGGGTCGGCTTTAACAAGCAGAGCGCAGATTATGACTCTTCCGAAAACGGCTACGGTGCTACTACCGTAATCGACCTCGGTGCATCCACGGAGCTCTCTGGGGTTGCATTCCAGGCATTCGGCGGCTCTGCAGGTATCTCTGTTCCTTACTGGGTCAACCTGTACACTTCCGAAGACGGAGAGACCTACACGTTCGCAAAGTATCTTGAGATCAACACCGACAATGCAGTTGCAGGTGTCAATGCGTACGAGCTTGACATCGACGTGACCGCACGTTTTGTCAAGGTTTGCTTCTACGGATACGGCTGGATCTTCATCGATGAGATCGAGATCTACGGCGAAGGCGCTGATGTCCCCGTAGAGCCCGAAGTCCAGAAGACCTACGAGAACACTCTCGTCAAGGGCGACAACGGCAACTACTCTTGCGAAGTTCCCTACGGTTATACCTGGGAAGTTGATTACATCAACGGCAAGATCGGCGGCGAAGATGTAACCATCTGCACCACGCAGGATGCATACAATGCGTGCAACCCCAACTGGGCAATCACCATTTATGCAGAACTGCAGGAAGACGGCACTTACGTTGCTCTTAAGAACGCAATCGTAACTCCCGGCTCCGCTGCAGGCGCAGGCATTTCGATCGGCGAAGGCCAGATTGCAATCGTTGTTCACTCTTCTGCATCCAATCCCGATGCAGGAGATTATCCCAACTGGCTGGGCAAAGTTGTTGCTATGTCCGTTAAGGCAGGCGACGTTTTGGTTGTTGACATGGACGGCATGACCGTTTATGCGCCCATCCCCGGCGAAGAAATTGTTCTTCCCGAGCCTCCCGCTGCTGAGCTTCCCGAAGGCGCAATCGCTCTCGATTACGCAGGCTATGTTCACGACAGCTATTTCGAAATCCTTGCAGGCGACAACATGACCGTTGCAGAGTTGACCGCTCTCGGCATCGGCGCTGAAAAGGACATGAACTACTTTGTTGTTGCAGTTGTCGGCGCTGACGGCGTCATCACCGAGATGCACACTCTCCTCGGCAGACCCGACGGTGTCAAATCCGACGTTGTTTGCCCCGAAGGCGGCTACATCATCGGTCTCAACGGCAACAAAGCAGGTTACGAGGCGCTTCTTTCCGCTAATGTTGGAGACTCCGTTAAACTGTACAACGTTGACGTGGACTCTTTCCGCGGCGCAGAAGGCAGCATCGCTCTTGAAAATGCCGGCTTTGTGATCGAGGCTTTCGTTCCCGAGAACTTTAAGACCGAGATCGTCGTTGGCGACAATGCATGCTTGACCGACGGCTTCAAGGATTTGACCGATTCTTGGGCATCCGGCGTTCCCGCCGGCAAGATCGTTCTTGCTGCAAACGGCAATTGCAAAGAGGTCGGCATGGATACCGCTATCGTTTATGCACTTGGCGAGACCAAGAGCATTGACAGCGTTGCGCTCTACTTCTATGTTGACGCAGGCTCCATGATCGGTTATCCCGAAGGCACTGCAGTTGTATCTGTTTCTGTTGACGGCGAAAACTACAACGTTGTCGACAAATTTGAAATTGCAGAAGTCGATTACTCCGCTCCTTCTACTGTCGCAAACGTATTTGAGTTTGACGCAGTTGAAGCAG
>JAFQII010000152.1 GCA_017397605.1 Clostridia bacterium | reverse complement strand
GTCCCGATCGGGACTGTATGCGGATTTAGCTCATTTGGTAGAGCGCAACCTTGCCAAGGTTGAGGTAGCGGGTTCGACCCCCGTAATCCGCTCCAGAAATAACTCCGATGCAATCGCATCGGAGTTTTTTCAACGAAATAAATCCCTGCGGGATTTGTGAAATTGCCTTCGGCAGTGAAATATTGCTGTGCAATGTGAAATGCCTGCGGGCGTGAGAGGATTTATTTCATTTCACTTTCTGCGATAGCAGAAAATTTCACAATGACCGAAGGTCATTATTTCACATCCGCAGGATATTTCACGATCAACAGAAAGGTTTTATTTTATGGCTGAATCAAAACTCAGAGAGCTTTCAACAGATTTTGCAGTAAAGATTATCAAGCTTTGCGAATCCATAAAAGGACATTATTCTCTTGTTAATCAATTGGAACGTTCTGCGACTTCCATCGGCGCAAATATTCACGAAGCAAATTACGCACACGGAAAGCCGGATTTTATCGCCAAATTACAGATCGCCTTAAAGGAATGTTACGAAACGGAATATTGGTTGGAGTTATTTGTCAAAACAGAGATTGTAAACAGAGAAACAGTCATTTCGCTTTACAACCAATGCGGTACCATTCGTCGTATGCTCATCTCCTCGATCAACACCGCAAAGGAGTCTTGAGTGACAAAAAACACCACAACAAAACGATACCTGCACGAAACAGGTATCGTTTTTTCTTTATCCCAATGTAACGCTTGACTCGCCCGTAACGGGGTCGCGGTTGGCGAGGTAACGGAGCAATCGCGAGACATCGCGGCCGTCGACGGTGCCGTCGCCGTTGCAGTCGGCGTGCGCGGAGATCTCTACGGGAGACGTTCCGCTTGCGTAATCGTAGTCCGCAAAATACTGCATCAAACGCGTGACGTCCAAGCTGTTAACCGCACCGTCGCAGTTGACGTCACCCAAAAGCGAAGGCGTTTCGGGCGCAAATTCAATGCCTGCGTTGTAGACCTCGAGCTCGGAGAAGAACGCCCAGTTTTCCATTTGATAGCGAATCTGCAGGTAACGGCCGTTCATGGGGGACTCAAACGTGATCGGCAGGGGATCGTTGCTGTATTCGCCGGGATTGAGATCCATGGTGCCTGCTTGCGTGTACTCGTTTCCGTCATCGGAGACAAAAAACGCCAGGTGATGCGGCAAGCCGATGCCTGCGGTTGAATCCAGATAGCCATGCAGAATCACGCGGTCAAACGCGGTGATCTCGCCCAGATCCAAGGTCATGTATGCGTACCCAAGCTCGCCGTATTCGGGGCAACGGGCGCTGAAGCCCGCCCACGCGGGATCGTAAAAAGAATCTTCGGCAGGCCAGACTGCGCCGTCGGTCAGCGTCCCGCCCTCGTCGGGATAGGCGATCGGCGCTTGATCGTCCCAGCCCCAATTTGTTTCTGCGCCGCCTTGGCGGTACTGCTGGGAGATCGTATATTCCTTGCCGAGCGCAAGATTGGTCACGGGATAGATCGACTCAAATTCACCGCGCCAATACACCGCAGCGTCGCAGCCCGCAAGCCAGTTTTCACTCCAGCCGTAAGGACGGTAAGGCAGGTCGCAGTAGATTGCGCGCATGTTGTAATTGCCGTCAAAAAGATTTTCGCCCACCCACTGTACACTGGACGGAATGTATGCCGAAACCAGCGAGTCGCAGAGATAGAACGCGTTGTCCAACAAATGAAGCCCCTGCGGAAAAACAACGTCTTTGAGCGAGCTGCAGCATCCAAACGCACCTGGTTCGATCGTGACAAGCCCCTCGGGGAACACCAAATCCTGCAGGGAGGTGCAGGTGTGGAACGCGCTGAAGCCGATCGTCTTGAGTGTATCGGGGAACGCAATGCTCTCAAGCGAGGAACAGCCGGCAAATGCAAATTCGCCGATGGTCACAACACCGTCGGGAATCACGCTGTTTTTGCAACCCGCGATGAGCAATTGTGTCTCGGTTTCGACAAGGCAGTTGCCGCTGCTGTAGTAGTAGGGGTTGCTTTCGTCGACCGTGATTTCCGTCAGGCCGCTCGTATACCGAAACGCGCCTTGCGCGATAAACGACACGCTTGCGGGAATACGGATGCTTGTCAAAGCACTGCAGTCGAGAAATGCGTCCATATCGATCGACAACAGCCCTTGCGGCAGGTCGATGCTTTTGAGACCGGTACAGCCTTCAAAGCAGTTCATCTCGAGATGGCGAATGCTGTCGGGAAGGACGATCTTGACGATTGCATCACGGCACGAGAACGCACATTGACCGATCTTTGTCACGGGACAGCCCCCGATCTCGGACGGAATGACGACGTTTGTGCCGTTGCCGTGATACCCTGTGATCGTGACTTCGCCGTCGGCGGTTTCGTACGCAAAATCAGCCGTCTGCGCAATCGCTGCCGCGGGGACGGCAAACGGCAGGAGCATGCAAAGCGTCAAAAGAAGGGACAGGAGTTTTTTCATTTCTTTTTTCCTCCGGGAAAATACTTTAAATACAGTTTAACACACATCCCTTGGTTTGTCAATCAAAAAAGGCGGTATAAAACCGCCTTTTTCGTGCTGTTTATTTGCCGAGAACCACGTCGGACTCGCCCGTAACGGGGTCGCGGTTTGCGAGGTAACGCAATAGTCTCGTAATGTCCGTGCTCGTGATCTTTCCGTCGCCGTTGCAGTCCGCGCCCTCGGTGATTTCCACAGACGACACGCCCGTAACGGGGTTGCGGTTTGCAAGGTAACGCAAGAGTCTCGTCACGTCCGTGCTCGTGATCTTGCCGTCACCGTTGACGTCGCCGTAGACAAACGCGGGAGCTTCTGCCCAATGCACGGCCGCGTCACAGTAGTAGAGCCAGTTGTCGCTCCAACCTGCGGGCTGGGCGTATGCGCCGCAGTAGATGTCGGTCAATACCTTGCACAGACGGAACACACCGTAGCCCATGCTTGTGACACTGCGCGGAATCGTGATGCTTTCCAGCGCACTGCACGAGCCAAACGCGCTCGTCTCGATCGCCGTGATGCTATCGGAAATGGTGACGCTCGTCAGCGCACTGCAATACTCAAACGTGCTCTCGCGGATGATCGTTACCCCTGCGGGAATGACGATGCTTTCCAGCGCGGTGCATCTCCAGAATGCCCAGTTGCCAATGCTTGTGAGGCTGTCGGGAAGGACGATGCTCTTGAGCGACGTGCAGTAATAAAACGCGTTTGCGCCGATGCTTGTGACACCGTCTGGAATCGTGATGCTTGCGATGCTGTCGGGAACGACGCTGCTGCCGATCCTATATTCCACCGAAAACGCCCATGCGCCGATGCTTGTGATATAGTCGGGAATGACGCTTTCCTTGCATCCGCGCAGGAGTGTGTTGGAAGCGGTTTCGATCAGACAGTTGTTTTCGCTGTGATAGACGGGGTTTTCGGGATCGACCGTCATGGTCGTCAGCGCACCGCAACGGGCAAACGCGCCGATGCCGATGCTTGTGAGGTTTTTGGGGATAGAAACATTCGTCAGCTTGCTGCAGCTGTCAAATGCACGTTCACCGACATTTGTGACACTCTCGGGCAGGACAAGGCTTGTCATTCCGCAAGAGTTAAACGCGGTTGTGCCGATGCTGACCACGCCTTCGGAAATGACGAGCTCCGTCAGCAGGAAGCAGCAGCGGAACGCGCTTTCCCCGATCTCCTCGACGGAGGAGGGGATCGTCACGCTTGTCAGATTGGTGCAGTAGTTAAACGCACCGCTGCCAATGCTTGTGACACCCTCGGGAATGATGACGCTTTTGATCGTTCTGTTTTCTGCAAATGCATTTGCGCCGATCGCCGTGACGGGCAATCCCGCGATCTCGCTCGGAATGACCACTTCCGTACTGTCAACGGTCAAGCCCGTGACCGTCACTTCGCCGTCGGTGATTTCGTACGTGACCTCGGGTTCGTCCGAGCCTTCGGGAGCGCTCGCGCCCCAATGCACGGTCGGTGTGCATTCTTCCAGCCATGCCGCGTCCCAGGTTTCGGGCTGTTCCTTTGCTTCGCAGTAGACGTCGGTCAGGTCTTCACAGCCCATAAAGATTCCGCTTCCGATCGTTTCGACCGAGTCGGGAATGTAAACGGACGTCAGAGGGGTGTAGATAAACGCATTGAAACCGATTTCGGTCACGCCGTCGGGAATCACCAGCTCGCCGCTCAGCGAAGAAGCCCAGAATGCGGAGCTTCCGATCGTTTTGAGTCCTGCGGGCAGGGTGATCGACTGCAGGTTGTAGCAGTAGTTGAACGCGCCGGCACCGATCGTATGCAACGTATCGGGAAGCACGACGGTTTCGACGCTTGACTCAAAGAACGCGTCCGTGCCGATGACGCCGACCGTGTCGGGAACGGTTACCACGCGGATCGTATCGTTACCCGCAAAGAGACCTCTGCCCAGCTCCGTTACGGTACAGCCGCCGATCGTGTTCGGAATGACGAGATCGGATGCATTGCCCAGATAAAGGTCGAGGATGGCAGTTCCGTCGCCTTGATATACCGCGCGGTAGTCGCCGATGATCTCCTTGTAGATCGCGCCGCCGACGTAGATCTCACAGATCGGACGGGCAGATCCGCCGTCCCAGGCGATCGACCAGCCGGACGGAATCCCGCTTGCTTCGACATAGACGTTTTGGAGGTTCGTGCAGTCTTCAAAGATGCTTCTGCCGACCGCCGTGACACCTGCGGGAATGGTGATTTCGGTCAGCGATGAGCAATTGTCAAACGCGTAATCGTCGATTTCTGAGAGGCTTTGCGGAAGTGTGACGCTTTCCAGCGCGGTACACATGGTAAACGCGTTTTTGCCGAGATAAATGACGCCCTCGGGCAAGACGATGCTTGTCAGTGCGGTACAGTCCTCAAAGGCGGACGCTTCGATGCGGGTGACGCTCGCGGGGATGTCCACGCTTGTGACCGCCGTGTTCCAGAACGCCATTTCGCCGATGACCGTGACGGGACAGCCTTCGATCGTTTCGGGAATGACCACGTCGCCGCCTTTGCCCGTGTAGTCTTTGATCACGACGGTGCCGTCGATGATTTCGTAGATGATATCGGGATCGATCGGCTCCTCGGGGGCGTCTGCATTCCAATGCACCGCGGCGTTACAGCCGTCGGCCCAGGTTTTGCTCCAACCGTCCGGGCGCGATTCTGCCTCGCAATAGATGTCAGTCAACGCGTCGCAGGAGCTAAACACGCCGGTTTCCATATTCGTGACACTTGCGGGAATAAAAATATTGGTCAGCTTTCGGCAGCTTGAAAAGGCAGAACGCTCAATGTTTGTAATTCCTGCGGGGAGTTTGATTTCCGTCAGCGATTCACAAACCGAAAACGCACTGTCGCGGATATATCGGACACTTGCGGGGATGCGGATGCTTTCCAGCGCTACACAACACCAAAATGCATTTTCCGGAATGGCCGTGAGACCGTTGGGAAGGTTGATGCTTCTCAGCGAGTCACAGTTCGAAAATACGGATTTTCCGAGGGTTGTGACGGTGCTCGGAAGGACGATGTCCGTCAGCGACACGCATTCGGCGAAGGCATACTCCGGTAGATAAGTGATGCCGGCGGGGAGCGATACGGCGGTCAAAGAAACACAGCCGTAGAACGCATATTTGCCGAGAGACACCACGCTGTCGGGAATGTCGATTTCTGTCAATGCCTTACAGCCGCTGAACGCGTGCTCGCCGATGCTCTGCAGATTTTGCGAAAGCGTGATGCTTGCAAGCGAGGTACAACCGCAAAAGGCGCGCTCGCGGATTTCGGTCACTTGGTCGGGAATAACCATGCTTGTGAGCGATGTGCATTCGAAGAATGCCTTGGCACCGAGATACATGACGCTTTCGGGAAGTATGACGTCTTTCAATGCACTGCATTTGTAGAACGCATACGCATCAACCAAGGTGACGCTGCCGGGAATTTCGATGATCTCCAGCGAGGTACACTCATAAAACATTTCGTAGCCGATGCTCGGGAATCCTTCGGGAATGGTCACGTCTTTCAGCGCACTGCACCCGTAGAACATGGACGAGCCGACGTATCCGAGGTTGGCGGGGAGCACTGCGCTTTCCAGCGATATGCAGTGTTTAAACGCTTGATAATCGATGTACGTCACGCTGTCGGGATTGACGACGCTTTTCAGCGCGTGGCACATATAAAATGCCTGTCTGCCGATGCTTGTAACGGTGTCGGGAATATAGACCTCGGTCATAGAGGTGCAGTTGGAAAACGTACTGTTGGGGATATTGGTCACACCAGCGGGAATGGTGACGCTTTGCAATGCAAAGCATTCGTGGAATGCTCCTTTTCCGATGCTCGTGACGGTGTCGGGGATGACGATGCCTGTCATATCGAGACAGTATTGGAACGCGTACTCGCCGATGGCGGTGACGGGACAGCCTTCGATCTCGGCGGGAATGACCGCTTCGCCCACGCCGTTGAAATCCGTAATGGTGACCTTGCCGTCAGCGATGGTGTACTCAAACTCCGTGATCCGGTCCGTGCCCCAATGTACTTCGGCACTGCTGCCCGTGTTCCAGTTGCTTGCCCAGCCCTCGGGCTGTGTTTCCGCTTCGCAATAAATATCGGACAGTCTGTAGCTGTAGGCAAATGCCCCGGTATGGATGCTTGTGACGGTGTCGGGAATGATGACGGTCGTCAGCGAGTTGCAGCATCCGAATGCTTCCTTGCCGATGCTCGTGACCGATGCGGGGAACGTGATGTTTTTGAGTGATGAGCAATAATAAAACGTACCCTCGCTGATGCTCGTCAGTCCGGCGGGAAAGTTGATGCTTTCCATCGCACCGCAATACTGAAACGCGTATTTTCCGATCTCCGTGACGCTGTCGGGAAGCGTGAGACCTTCCAGCGAGTAACAGCCGTCAAACGCATACTCGCCGATCGTTTTGACACTGTCGGGAATGTTGACGCTTGCCAGCAGTTTGCAATCGGCAAACGCGTAGCTTCCGATGATTGTAACAGTGTCGGGAAGGACGATGCTTGTCAGCGAACCGCAGTCGGTAAATGCTTCGGTTCCGATGCTTGTCAGATTTTTGGGGAGTCTGACGTCTGCAAGCGCGGGGCAATGGGCAAACGTGCCGTTTTCGATCGCAGTAATACCGTCGGGAAGGGCAATGCTTGTCAGCGAATCGCAATAATGAAACGCGTGTTGGCCAAGCTCTGTCAGACTGTCGGGAAGAGAAATATCCGACAGCAGCGGGTTTTGCCCGAATGCACCTTGGCCGATGCTTGTCACCCCGTCGGGAAGCGTGACGCTGACCAGCCCTTCGCACCCACTGAATGCCGCGGCACCGATCGTTTTGACACTGCTCGGGAGCACGACTTCTGTCAGCTTTTCGCAACCGCTGAATGCAAGCCTTCCAATGTCGGTCAAGCCTTCGGCAAATCGGACGCTTGCCAGATTACTGCAGAAATAAAAGGCACATTCTCCCACGGTTTTGACACTTGCGGGAAAGACAACGCTGCAAATCGTCTCGTTTGCGTCGAATGCGTAATTTCCGATCTGCGTCACAGGCAAGCCGTCGATCTCGTTGGGAACGACCACGTCTCCGCCTTCGCCGACGTAGCGCGTGATCGTCACGCCCTCCTCGGTAATCTCGTAGGAAAAGTCGTTGACGTCAAACGCGGGGTAATCGGGAACTTCGGGTTCTTCGGGAACTTCGGGCGTTTCGGGCTCGTCGGAGCCGCTTACGCCCCAATGCACAGCCGCGCTGCAGCCGTCTGTCCACCACTCATTCCAGCCGTCGGGGCGGGAATCTGCCTCGCAGTAAATGTCGATCAGTTGTTCCGCGGCGGAGAATACGCCCGAGCCCATGCTTGTGACACTTGCGGGAAGTGTGATGTCCGTCAGCGCGCCGCAGTGCGCAAATGCGCCGTCCTCTATGGAAGTAACTCCTGCGGGAATGACGATTTCCGCCAAAGCGGAGCAGCCGTCAAACGCATACGCTCCGATCTCCGTGACGCTGTCGGGAAGTTTGGTTTCCGTCAACGATCGGCAACCCAAAAACGCCTCTGCGCCGATGCTCACGGCACCGTCGGGAAGGGTGACGCTTGTCAGCGATGCGCAGGAGGTAAACAGCGACGCCTCAATTTCACGCAAGCCGCTCGGAAGCGTGATTTCCTCCAACGACGAGCAGTATCCAAAGGCGGAAATGCCGATGCTCGTCACGCTGTCGGGAATGCTTATGCTTGTCATAGATGCACAGCCGATAAACGCCCGCGCACCGATGGATTTGACACCGTCGGGAATCGTGACGCTCTGCACAAACGTGTTGTCCGAAAACGCTCCCGCGCCGATGCTTGTGACGGGATATCCGTCCAATTCGCTCGGGAGGAGCAGTTCGCCGTCGGCACCTTTGTACTTGGTGATTGCCGCTTCGCCGTCGGTGATTTCGTAGGTAAAATCACCCGAGACGTTTTGAGCCGATACGCCAAACGGCAAAACCGAAAGGAGCATCAGAACGGAGAGCAACAAAGATAGAATTCTGTTTGCTTTCATGTCTTTTACCATCCTGAAAAATGATGCCTACATTTTAGCACAAACGCCTCCGTTTGTCAATTGACAAGCCAAAAAGACAGCAGCCTTTTTTGCAAAAAACCGCTGTCTTTTGTTGTTTATTTGCCCAAAACCACGTCGGATTTGCCCGTGACGGGGTTGCGGTTTGCGAGGTAACGAAGCAATCTCGTAATGTCTGTGCTTGTGATCTTTCCGTCGCCGTTGCAGTCCGCGCCCTCGGTGATTTCCACAGACGACACGCCCGTGATGGGGTTGCGGTTTGCAAGGTAACGAAGCAGTCTCGTCACGTCCGTGCCCGTGATCTTGCCGTCACCGTTGATGTCGCCGTACTGTACGCCGCTTACGCCCCAATGTACGGTAGCGTTGCAACCCACAAGCCAGTCTTCGTCCCATTCTCTGTGGGGGGACTCCGCTTCGCAATATATGTTTCGCAGATTTATACAATCCGAGAACACACACATTCCCATAGATTCTACCGAAGCGGGAATCGTGATCTCAGTCAATGCAGTACACCCGTTAAATGCATTGCTTTTGATTGAAAAAGGACCGTTGGGGAGTGTGACGCTTTGCAGGGAGTAGCAATATGCAAATGCATGATAGCCAATAAAGTTTACACTGTCAGGGAGCACAACGCTTGTGATAGAGTCGTTGTAAGAGAATTCGGAGCTATCAATGGCGACAACCGGATAACCTTCGATCTCACTTGGGATCACCACTTCGCCGCCGTTGCCGCTATAACCGATAATGGTGATCTCGTCATCAACTATCGCATACAGAAATTCGGGCTTTTGGAAGACAACGCCGCCAAACCAAATCGTTGCGTCGCATAGTGCAAACCAACTACCATCCCATCCTGCGGGCTGGGAGTCCGCTTCGCAATAGATGTTCTGCAACTTTTCGCTATTCCAAAATACTGCGCTTCCCATAGATTCTACCGAAGCGGGAATCGTGATCTCGAACAAAGAATCGCACTTGCCGAATGCAAAGCTACCGATTGAAAGTAGGGTGTTGGGAAGAGTGATGCTTTGCAGAGAAAGACACTCTGCAAATGCATAGTTGTTAATATACTTTACACTGTCGGGAATGATAATGCTAATGATAGAATCATTGCCGAAAGGTTTGTCGCCGGTACCGATAGTTGTCACAGGACATCCTTCGATCTCGCTCGGAATGACCACGTCGCCGCCTTCGCCGATATAGTCGGTAATAGTCACTTCGCCTTCGATGATGACGTAGGTAAAATCGCTTGCGTCCGCGGGCGGTACGTCGGGTACTTCGGGTTCTTGCGAAACATCATTTCGGTCGATGATCACATAGCCGCCGTTGCCGTTATAGCAGTTCCAGTAACAATCACATGCGGATACTGTATCGGACGGCGCATAGATTGCGGCATAGTCATAGCCGTCCTTGAGCTTGAACGTGAACGTTAGGACAAGGGGGGACTGAGCAGATAACGGAACCGGTGTGTTGCTTATGTCTCCAATACCGATGGAAATATTATGGTGGCGAGAATCGTAATGAATGAGATTCTCTTCGAGCCAGTTTTTGTGAGGGACTTGTGTGATGCAGTCCAATGCCCCGGTTTCCAAGGTGGCGGTGGTCAATTCGAGCCGTTCTTCGTCAAAATAGAGGTTTGAATAAAGACTGAGCAGTTCAACACCTGTCATAATGTTTTGCGGGGAAACGGTCAGCGTGACCTCGCCGTTTTCGTTGATCTTGGCGTCCATCACAAGGTCAAAATACGGATTCTCCGCCGCTCCGACCTGCGACTCAGCCCACGCGACGTATTCTTCGTAGGCAGGATCGCTCGGCTTTTCGGGCTCTTCGGGAACAATTCCGTAAAGTTCTATTTCTGAGACGAAGCACCACAGATCCGTTTCAAAACATATATCAACATAACGGGCTTTGCGGTTGATCGTTCCGTTGATCGTAAAGCAGCCTTCTTCATATCCATCCGAAACCAGTTCGACAGCGTTTGCGTACTCATATATTTCGCCGTCCTCGGATACATATATCGTGGTGCGGTAGGGCAGTTGGATTCCCACGCCGCGGTCCCAAAGCGCTGTGATGGAAAAATCGGTAAGATCATACGACGCACCGAGATCAATTGTGACAACAGCGCCTTTGGAGGGATCGTACTCGTCGGTGAGAGCGTTAAAGCCAACCCAGACAGAGTCGGTATATACAGACTCTTCGGCAGGGTATATGCCATCCGTAAGAGTTGCTTCGCCCTCGTCTGGGAACATCGAAGAATAGATTGAGCGGGCATAATACTTTTTTCCAAGCGCAACGTTTTCGATCGTCGCACCTTCGGGAATTTCAGGCTCGTACGGTTCTTCGGGTTCTTGGGGTTCTTCGGGTTCTTGGGGTTCTTCGGGTTCGCTCGGCTCATCGGATACTTCGGGCTCCTCCGGCTCGCCGTTGTGCCAATGCACGGTGGCGGAGCAATCGGACAGCCAGTTTTTGTCCCAACCGCTTGCGGAGCCGTACACGTGGATGTCCGTCAGTTTGTCGCAATACGCAAACGCGTACGCACCGACAAATTGCACGCTTGCGGGAATGGAAATGCTGGTCAGCTCCGTGCAGCTGACAAACGCGGCATCGCCGATGCTCGTGACACCGTCCTCAAGCCGTACCTCGGTCAGATCCATATGCAAAAAATGGGATGCCGTGTCCACGGCCTCTCCGCTTGTATATACAACGCTTGACACACTCGAATCGGCGTTTGCTTCAAACGTATCGGTATCATATTGCACTGCAGAAACTTCTGCGGGGAGCGTCTGGTTTTTTACGGTGGAGAAATCAAGACGCCCCAACACGTACAGCTTGGCGTAGCAATAGTCTGCCGCGTCAACGATACCGTTGCAGGTAATGTCCAAAAAAGGCCAATATGTTTCCTCTATGTCATATTCGCCCAGCAAGAATTTTCTGAGCCGCATATAGTCTAGCATATTGAACTTGCCGCTTTTGTCGACGTCGGCCAATTGCGCACCGCAGACGGTGCACACGCCGTTTTGTAGCGGATGCTCGTGTGTGTCCGATGCCGTGACACCGAGCGGGATTGCTGTCAGCAGCATCAAAACGGAGAGCAACAGGGATAACACTTTGGTTGCTTTCATTTCTTTTTCCTCCAAACAAATACTTTAAAT
>JAFQII010000151.1 GCA_017397605.1 Clostridia bacterium | reverse complement strand
GGGTGTGCCGTGCGTAGATTTTTTCTGCAATTTCCAATCCCGACTCGGTCAGCGGAATATAACCGCTCTTGTCCACGGTGATAAACTCGCCGTTTTTAAGCAATCCCATTGCACGGCTGACGCTCGGCTTGGAGTATCCCATCTCCTCGCAAATATCGATGGAACGAAACGGAACACCGCGCTTGGTCAGCGTCAAAATGGTCTCGAGATACATTTCGCCCGATTCCTGCAGATGCATGTCGGCACCTCCTTTTTGCACAAATGAATTCTTTTCTATAGAATACCATAAAAATGTGAACTTTTCAAGAGCAAAATGAAAAAGTCTCAAAAACAATGGCGGCGCGAAAGATGCACCGCCATGATTCGTTTTTGAAACAAAAATCAATCTTCCGAAAGCTCCCAATGAATCAGATCGTCGGACATGAACGTAGCGTAGGCGTCGTCATCCCCGTCGGCGTACTGTTTGATCAAAAACGTGTATTTGCCGTCCCCAAAACTCATTTCCGCGATATCAGCTCCATCAAGTTCTGCTCCGTCGGGAGTGATTTCGGGATTGAACCAAGTCGCGCCGCCGTCGGTCGTAACCAGCACGCGGTCGCCGAGGTATTCCGTATCCGTAAACTCGCGGAAGAGGATACCGTTTTGCTTGTCAAAGAAATGCAGCTTGGAAATGCCCTCGTACAGCGGCCAGCGCGTTTCGTCAAGCTGTTTACCGATGCTTTCCCATGTGTCGCCGCCGTCGGTTGTTTTAAAGACGGCGTACATCTTTGCTCTGTGCTCGGCGTATTCGGTCAACACAAACAGCGCGGTGTCGTCGTCAAAGACATGAATCTTGCAACCGATGTTTGCAAAGTCGGCAGGCAGACCGAGATCGACCGTTTGCGCGTCGGTTTGTCCCTTGTCCAAACGGTAGAGCACAAACGCATCGGGGTTGTCTGCCCCATGTGCGGAAAAGACGAACAAACTGTCATCCGCGCGGAAGTACTGCAAGTAATCGTACCCCGAGTCCGCGACCGTGTAGAGCGCATTCCACTCTGCGACATAGATCACATGGTTGCCGCCGTCTGCTCCCTCAAAAATGCCAACCTCTGCGTCAAAGCGTTTAAACTCACAGCCATCCAGCTCCTCGGGCAAAAGTGTCCAGTTTTGCAGATCGGCGGAAACATACTGATAGCATTGTGTATTTTCGGGCGGGATACGCAATGTAAGGATATAAACACCGCCTTGGGACGAAAAATCAACCGCTTCGCTTTCTTCTTCGTGCTCGATGCCCGTCAATCCTTGCAGGGAACTCCATGTCTTACCGCCGTCGGTGGTGATGTAAGTACGTTCCGCGACAGACGGCACGTTTTGGTATCCGAACGAAAGGACACCTGTGTTTTCATTAACAAAGCGGAGCATCAGAGGGTAGTCCTTGGGATCTGAGGTGAGCGGGAAGGTGTCGACCGTCTGCCACGTTTCGCCGCCGTCAGCGGTAAACAGCAAATACGAAAGAATATGTCTTTGCGACGACTCGTATTCCGTCTCAAACACCGCCAAATAACCGCTGTCTCGTGTGAGCGCGGAGTAAAACATCATATGATAGATACAGCCTTTCGGCAGTTCGATCGTGCTTTCCTCGACTTCGTCACTGCCTTTTGTAAAGCGATACAGTCTGATGTTGTACAGAGAATAGCCGTCGGGGTGTGTTTCGCCTTTTTCATAGCCGAATCCCAACGCGGTGTTGCCCGTCACCGCCGCACAGATCAGCTCCCCATTGATCACGGCGTATTGCTCCCAGTCGGGGAAACAGACCGCATACTGCTCGCCGTACACGGCAGAAAGCACCTTGCTGTCCTCTGCATCGTACGAGGAATCGATGTAGCTGTTGACTCCCACGTAATTCAATTCTGCGAGCTCGGAAGATTCCACGTCTTCGGAACTATCTTCGACAGAGGATTCCGCCTCGGAAGACTCTACTGCAGAGCTTTCTTCGACAGAAGACTCGTCTGCGGAGCTTTCTTCTGACGAGACAGCCATGCTTGTTTGTTCGGTGGAAACGGTACTGCTTGCGTCCTGCGTATCCCCCGTGCAGGAAGCGAGCAACGCGAGCGCCGACAGCGCCACGATGGTAAATAGTGCTTTTTTCATTTGAAAATCCCTCCAAAAATTCTTTTGCGGTCATATTCTACCACAAAAACATGAACAAGAATAGCGTGTTTTTTGTATAAAGTTGATCTTTTTTTGTGTCATTGCGTGCTTTTGGGCGGGTTTGCGAGAGAGGTACAGCCTGCAAACGCATCCTCGCCGACAAACTGTACGCCGTCGGGGAGTGTGATGTCCGTCAGCGAGGCGCAGTTCTCAAACGCCCTTACGCCCAGCTCCTGCAAGCCGTCGGGAAACTTGACCTTGGTCAGCGTGGTGCAGTCCTTAAACGCATCAAAGCCGATTTTTGTGACCGTATCGGGAATGACGACTATAGCGAGAAAGATTCTGCCGTCAAATGCGCTCGGACCGATCTCCACAACGGGCAGGCCGTCGATCGTGTCGGGAATGGTCACGTGCTCGTCAAAACCTTTGTAGAATTGGATACGGTGCGAAAGATGCACCGCCATGATTCGTTTTTTAAACAAAAATCAATCTTCCGAAAGCTCCCAATGAATCAGATCGTCGGAAACAAACGTCATATCCTCCACACCCTCGTTGGAGTCGCCGCCGAACTCCACGAGCATCCAGTACTTGCCGTCCTTGATGCCGCAATCTACCACAGAAGAAGTACCGGCATAGAAACTAACGGACGATCCATACGGAAGTTCATTGATCGGATGCCATGTTGTGCCTCCGTCGGTGGTCACTTGAGTGCGTCCTTCCAACTCGTTGGTGGTATCGTAGGCATGAGATCGGATGCCGTTGTTTTCGTCAAAAAATTTGATCAGCGTAAGAGGCTCAGCCCCACTCCAACCGATAGAACCCACTTCTTCGCGCGTGTCAATCCACGTATTGCCACCGTCGGTGGTGCGATAGATCGCAACAAAACCTTCTATTTCATCTGTGCTGTCCCGGCCTTCCAGAATGAAAAACGATACATCAGCGCTGACACTTTGAAAACGGATTCCTGCGGGGGTCATTCCCGTTTTTTCAGCGGACGGAATATCAAGTTCTGTGACTGTCGGAGCATCTTGTCCTTTGACAAACTTGTAGACGGTGCATGTTTGGGTGTTCCCACGTTCCTTTGTTGCCACAAAAGCGATGTCGCCTGCAATGTCAAAGACATACGAGTTGTCTTTGGGAAAACGAAGGGTTTGGTTCCAATCGGGAAGAGCAACCACCATTTCTTCTCCGATCACACCGTACAGCATACCCAATTCACCTGCGCAGCCTTCCGGCGCGGTTTCGGTAAACAGATCGGGCATCATCTGCCAGGTAAGCAAGTTATGGGAAACATAGCGGAATTCCTGCCCGCCGTTGTTGACGGTGAGGGTATATACGGGGTTATCACCGCGGGAACGGACGATACCGACGATTTCATAGGAGTCGGAAGTTTCGGCAGGGGAAACCTGCACGTCCGCTTTCGTCCAATTTTTGCCGCCGTCTGTGGTACAAAAGAGCAGATCGGACAGACTTTTTTCGGTTTGGGAACGGAATGCAATGACACCTGTCTGCTTTCCGAAGAAATACATGGAGATCGGTTCTCCGTCGGCAACCGAGGGAGTTGTTTCGACTGCAACTTCTTTTTTGATCTCGCTTCCGCTGTCATCTGTTTTGAACAGACGGAAGGTGTTGTCTCCTTGCTCGGAAAAGACCGCAAGATAGTTGTCACTGCCGTCGGTATGGCTGAAAAACAGACGCGCGTCTTTGCAGTCTTTTAAGATTTCAATTTCTTTTTGCGCTTGGGGAACAGAACTCAAAACAGAGCATTGATACCACATAACAGGTGTTGCCGAATCTTTTTCAAACGCAAAAACCGCAAAACTACCGTTGTATTCGGTCACGCAGAGCCAATCTGCTTTTTGAGGAAGTACAATGTAATGGTCTCGCTCCTCTAACTTCAAAACCGTGTGGTTCCCACAAATCGCCGTCAAAAGCGTTGTTTCGTTGTTACTGTAAGTATTGTTAAATGTTCCGTTCAATTCCGTGTAGGTTAAAACGGACAGATCCTCGGGCAGAGACTCCTCGGCAGAAGACTCGTCCGTCGATGTATCGACAGAGCTTTCTTCGACAGAAGATTCGTCCGCCTCGGAGCTTTCCGCGACGGAGCTTTCCTCGGTCGAGACAGCCGAGCTTGTTTGCTCAGTCGGAGCACGACTGCTTGTTTCCTGCGTGTCCCCCGTGCAGGAAGCGAGCAACGCGAGCGCTGACAACACCAAAACGGTGATCAGTACTTTTTTCATGTGTAAAATCCTCTCAAAATGTTTTTTCTTATTTTTTATTTTAATATTCAAGTGTGAACAAGATTGTCTGATTTTTTGTATAAAGCTGATGTATTTTGTATCAAAACACGGCTTTTTGTGTGACGGTTTTGTGTCGTTTATGATACCATTGTATCATAAGAATCGACAATTGCAAGCACATGTTTTTATCTGATTTACCGTATTTTTTTATCTAAAATAAAATTTTTGGATCTTTTTTGCAAAAAACAAGAAGTTCCCTGTATGGAGAACTTCTGCTTGGAGATCCAAAAAAACAATTATTCTGCACCTTGCGTTCTGAAATCGTATACCTCGTCGGTGACGTCGATCGAGATGCCGTTGATTTTGAGCGTGGTGTTGTTCATCCACTCGATCGTGCTTTCGTTGGTATAGTTGTCAAAATAGACGTTTTTGGTCTCGCCCGTGGCAAGCGTAGTCACTGCGGCGCGGTAATACTTGGCATCGCCGTCTCGTACCATATACAGCGTCGCACGGTACACACCGTCGTTGCTGTCGGCGTCGATGATTTTGATGCCTTCGGGCAGTTCTTCCATGGGTAATTCG
>JAFQII010000017.1 GCA_017397605.1 Clostridia bacterium | reverse complement strand
ATTGTGTCATTCTTCTTATAAAATTTACAAACGCGAAAAAATCCCCCGCGGCTTATAACCGCGAGGGAAAGAATGCTCAATTGAGCCAAAAATCGATGGTGTCCGTAATCTCGTACGTTCCCAAAACATGTCTTTTGACCATCATATAGTCTTGCGCGTTGACCTCGCCGTCTACGTTGACATCGGCGAGCAGAAACTCGGTTTCGTCTGCGGTATAGGTATCCAAAACGATGCGTTTGAGCTTCATGTAGTCTTGTGCATCAACATCATTACAGCGGTCCAGGTTGCCGCGGGTATACCTAATCAAAACGCCGTCGGGACGGCCGCCTTCTTCAGCGTTAAATGTAACACCGTTTACGGCAGCGTAATAGCCATTCTCTAACAATGCGAGCATGATGTCATGCAGATCTTCTTCGTCGGCGATAAACACGTAGGTGACAAGTTCTTTGATGGAAACATGAGAATCGTACTCGAACGGAGCGACAGTATCGAGAATTTGTAAAAGATCTGTCTTGGTCTCTTCGATATCATCGGTGTAACATGTGACGAGAATTTCTCCCAGCATATGATTTCTTGCAAGCTGACTACGGATAAACGCCTCTAATTCTTCGTTGGTGTATTCTTTGTTTGCGACTTTTTCTTTGTCGAGCGGAAAATACTCTACCGTTTCATCACCGAGAACGACGGTTCCGAGGTCTGTTTCGATCGTTTCTGCGGCAAGGACGGGGAATGCGACGCAAGACAGCAGACAAGCAACTAACAATACCAAAGCAATTTTTTTCATGTGTTGTACTTCCTTTCTGTGTGCTGTTATCGACACATGTTATATTTCTTTTCACCTATATATTACCGCAAAGAAGGCGATTTCCTTATACTTTTTGCAAAAAAATCCGCAAAAACAGCGTTTTGCCGTCTTTGCCTGCGATACCAAGTGCGGTTGCGATCTCGGCATAGCGCGCGAGGGAAAGAATGCTCAATTGTTGATCCAATCGATGATCGCGCCGCGTGTGATCTCATAAGTGCCCAGAACGTAACGTTTGACCATCATATAGTCTGTCAAATCTGTCTCACCGTCGCCGTTGATGTCCGCAAGCGTTGCGCGTTCTTCGCTGACCGTGTATGTGCCCAATACAATGCGCTTGACCATCATGTAGTCCGTTGCGTCTACCTCTCCGCTTGTGTTGATATCACCGCACAAAAACGGCGCACATTCGGGCGGGAAATCAACGGAATTGGGACTTGCGTAGATGCCCGCTTGCAACAGCGCAAGCATTTTTTCCTGCAAGATTGCTTCTTCCAGCACGGCAGTATAAACCGCGATGTTGGTGTCGCCTACGGTATGGCTGAACGTAACTTGTACCCCGAGCAGATCGTTTAGCTGTACAGCGGTTGCTTCTGCGTCATCAGTAGGGCATCGGAGAATCAACTCGCCCTGCAATCGCATTTGCGCGAGGCTTGCGTTTACATAAGCAGATAATTCTTCCTGCGTGTACTCTTTTTGGTACACCTTTTCTTTTTCGAGCGATATATACGGCGGCTCGTCGGGATTCCACAGAATCACACCGTCACCGCTTTCGATCGTGATGTATGCAGACACTGAGAGCGCAGCGATAGACAACAGCATGACCGTGGTCAAGATGAATGCAAAAAGTCTTTTTTTCATGTGTTGTACTTCCTTTCTGTGTACGCCTTTGCGGCACGTCGTTTTGATTGCTTGAGTGGCTGAATGATCAAGCTTGTTGCCCATTTTACCACCTTTACTTATATAATGTCGTTACATGCCAAAACGTCTATAAAAAAATTGATTTTTTTAAAAATACTTGTCAATCCGATTACAGTATAGCATGCGCCTTTTTTTCTGTCAATTGCTATTGTGCCAAATATTTGTTTTCTGTTTTGTACAACAGACACATGCTTGCGGCAGACGTGATATCATCATCTTTTCACCTATATATTACCGCAAAGAAGGCGATTTCCTTATCCTTTTGGCAAAAAAATCCGCAAAAACGGTGTTTTGCCGTTTTTGCGGAGAAAACGATTTGTTTTAGTTGCCGTAATAAGCGTCCAAGTACATCTGCTTGAGCTCGCTCATCAGCGGGTAGCGCGGGTTTGCGCCGGTGCACTGGTCGTCAAATGCCTGCTCGACCATATCGTCGAGACGGGACAGGAAGTCCTGCTCGTCGATGCCGTACTCCTTGATCGTCTTTTTGATGCCGATCTTCTCTTTGAGCTCCTCGACTTTTGCGATGAGACCTTCAAACTTTTCGCTGTCGTCCTTGCCTGCGATGCCCAGTGCGGTTGCGATCTCGGCATAGCGCGCGAGGGTGTGCGGATGGTCATACTGCGGGAAGGTACCCATCTTGGTGGGAACTTCGCTTGCGTTGAAACGCATGATGTGCGGCAGCATGAGTGCGTTTGCCACGCCGTGGGGGAGGTGGTGGAACGAACCGAGCTTGTGTGCCATGGAGTGGCAGATGCCAAGGAACGCGTTTGCAAATGCCATACCTGCCATGGTAGCGGCGTTTGCCATCTTCTCGCGTGCAACTGCGTCGTTGGGGCCGTTGTCGTATGCCTTGGGCAGGTACTCAAAGATCACCTGCAGAGCGCGGATCGCCAAGCCGTCGGTGTAGTCGGTCGCCATGATGGAAGCGTAAGCCTCGAGTGCGTGGGAAACGGCGTCGATACCGGAAGCGGAGGTCAGACCCTTGGGCGCGTTCATCATCATGTCTGCGTCAACGATCGCCATGTCGGGCATCAGCTCGTAGTCAGCCAGCGGATACTTGGTATCGCCGTCGGTAATGACTGCAAAGGGGGTAACCTCGGAGCCCGTACCTGCGGTGGTCGGAACTGCGATGAAATATGCTTTCTCACCCATCTTGGGGAAGGTGTAAACTCTCTT
>JAFQII010000150.1 GCA_017397605.1 Clostridia bacterium | reverse complement strand
GAGCTTTTGTTTTTTGCGCTCTTCCGCAACAACCAAAGCGCGGGTCAACCGTTCTTCCAAACGCGCGACCTGCATCTTTCGCTCATCAAAATACGCCTGCGGCGACGCCAGAACAGGGCGCGACGCAAGTGCATGCAGGCGTTGCGAAAGGAACGTCACACGTCCCGTCAAGGAAGCACGCATTTTTTCCTGCACGTTGCCGAACTTCCGCGCCAGCTCCAGCGCGTCGGGAACGGCAAGCTCTGCCGCCGCCGACGGTGTCGGCGCGCGCAGATCGGCGACAAAGTCGCTGATCGTAAAGTCGATCTCATGCCCCACGGCAGAAATGATCGGCGTCTCGCACGCAAAGATCTCCCGCGCGAGGTTCTCGTCGTTAAAGCACCACAAATCCTCCATCGAACCGCCGCCGCGGCCGATGATGATCACGTCGCACAGCTTGCTTCTGTCCAGCATCCGCAGTGCCGCGATCAGCTCGGGAGGCGCGTTTGGCCCCTGCACCGTCGCAGGCGCGACCAACAGTTTTGCGGCGGGAAAACGCCGTTTGGTCACGTTGATCATATCGCGCAAAGCCGCACCGCCCGCCGCCGTGATGATACCCACGGTAAACGGAATCTTGGGGATGCGTTTTTTGTGCAACGGCGAAAACAGCCCTTCCGCATCCAATTTGCGCTTGAGCTGTTCAAACGCGATCGCCAGCGCACCGATGCCGTCGGGCTCGATGCTGTCCGCGTACAAACGGTACTGACCGTCGCGCACAAACACCGAAACACGTCCCGTGCAGATGACCTTCATGCCGCTTTCGGGCTTGAAGGTCAGTTTTCCCGCACCGCCGAACATCGTCGCGGGGATCGTGGATTTTTCGTCCTTGAGCGTAAAATAAATATGGCCGCTCGCCCCGTACACGCGCACGTTGGAAAGCTCGCCCTTGACCGCAACGTGCGACAACAGCGGCGCGCCTGCCAGAAAGTCGCGGATGTACGTATTGAGTTGTTCGACTGTCAAAGCAGGCTGTTGCATACGTGTGCCCTCCGGGGGCTTAAAGGGCGCCGCCCCTTAAGAATCCCTGTTCAAGAAACTTTTTGAAAAAAGTTTCTTAAAAATCTTCAAAAACTTCTCGTGCCCGACACTGCCGTGTCGGGAGATAAACGCTTTTACTTATTCTTAATAATCTTTGCCAGCACGCCGTTGATAAAGGGGAGCGCCTTTTCGGTGTCCAGCAAACGCGCAAGCTCCAGCGCCTCGTTGACCGCAATCTCCTCGGGAGTCGGCTCGGGCAGACAGCAAAGCTCCGCCGTTGCAAGGCGCAGAATGGCAAGCGAAACCTTGCCGATGCGTTTAAAGCTCCAGTTCTCCGACGCATCCGCGATGCGCGCATCGATCTCCGTAAGATTCTGCACGGTCGTCTCAAACAAAAGTCTTGCAAAGCCGCTGGTGCTCTCACCGCGTTCCTCTACTGCCGCCTCGACGATTTCCTCCGCCGTGCGGTCGGGTTGGGACGCATATTCATACAAATAGCAAACTGCTTTTTCTCTCGATTCACGTCTTGTCATAGTTATCGAAAGTCCTTTCACATGTCTAATCAAAATGAGTATATCATTTTATACGCCAAATGTCAAATGGTTTTTGATAAAAAAAGCAACCCCTCATACGAGGAGCTGCAAAATTTTTATCCCAAAATCGAATACAAAAAGAAGATCACGGGAATGGTCAGGCACGAAAGCGTATGCGACACCAGCGCCATACCTGCCGCGACAGAGGTGTCCAGACCGTACGCGCCCGGAATGACAATCGTGTTTAACCCCAGCGGCATCGAAACGGCGCAAAGAATACAAACCGAGAGCGATTCGGGCAGCGGAAGCACCGCCAGCAAGCCGACAAACACAAGCGGCACGGCAACCAACCGCAAAAACGACGCAAGATAGATAGAGCCGTTTGCAAACGTCTTTTTGAGGTCAATCTGTGCGACTGTCATACCTGTCAACAGCATTGCCACGGGAGACATGCAGTTCCCGAGCGTATCGACCGCTGTCTGCAAAAACGCAGGGACGGGCGGTGCCAGCAATCCCAGCACCATGCCGAGCGCCATACCGACAAACATGGGGTTGACAAACGATTTTAGCGACGCAAGCACACTCTTTTTTTCCGCACGCTCGCTCGGAATCAACAGCTTGGGCACACCCCAAAGGTAAATCAGCATCCAAAGCGGCAAGACAAAAATCAGATAATCCGCAAAAAACGCCGGAAACAGCGCACTCACCACCGCGTTTCCCATAAACCCAAAGTTGGGAAAAGACAGCCCGTACGTATAGATGTTTTGCGTGTACTTATCCTTGGCGCAAAACCGCGCAAACACCAGCGCCGAAGGGATCAAAACGGCAAGCACGGCAAACCCGCCGAGCAAAAACTGCCACGAGGTCGTTATACTCTGCACGGTAAACTGTTTCAAAAACGTACCAAACACCAACGCAGGGATAAACACGTTGTTTTCCAGCTTGGACAAAACCGCCACGCCTTCCTTTGGCACAGCACCCAGCCGTGCGACCAGATAGCCGACGATGATCAAAAGGAATAAAAATCCCATTTGCTGTAAAGTCGAAATCAAAACACTCATGTTTTTCTTCTTTCTGTTGCTTCTCACTTGCAGCGCAAGCGGCAAATATCACGCGCACGCAGGGCGCATATCACGCCGTGCGCATGCGCACGGTATATCACATTTTGCGCAAAATGCGCAAAATATATCACTGAATGACCGTGTCCACACGGTCATTCTATCTCGCCGCCGCCCAACACGTATTCCCCGTCGTACGCCACCACAGCCTGACCGGGCGCGGCGGCAGTTTGGGGATCGTCAAGCACCACGCGGACGCGGCCGTCTTCCAAAACGTACAGCGTCGCGGGCTGTTCCTTTTGGTGATAGCGCGTGCGCACCGTCGCGCGGATCGGCGCGTCGGGGCAGTAGATCGAGATCCAGTTAAAGTTATTTGCCACAAGCTCCGTGGTCGGGAGCTCTTTTTTGGTACAAAGCACGACGCGGTTGGCGTCCGTGTCCTTTTTGCAGACGTAATACGGCTCGGGCAGAGCAAGTCCCAGTCCCCTGCGCTGACCGACGGTATAGCGAATGATTCCGCCGTGCCTGCCGAGCACGTTCCCCTGCAGGTCGACAAACTCGCCCTCGGGATAGGTTTTGCCCGAAAAACGCTCGATAAACGATGCGTAGTCCCCGTCGGGAATAAAACAAATGTCCTGACTCTCGGGCTTATTGGCGCTGACAAAGCCCTGCTCCCTTGCGATCGCGCGCACCTCGTCCTTGGTCAGCTCTCCAAGCGGAAACAGCACGTGCGCCAGTTGCTCCTGCGTGAGCGTGTACAGCACGTAGCTCTGATCCTTGGATGCGTCGGCGGCTTTTTTGAGGACATACCGCCCGTTTTCAAACCCGACGCGCGCGTAATGCCCCGTTGCGATGTGCGAAGCACCTGCTTTTTGCGCTTCAAAAAGCAGTGCACCGAACTTGAGATGCGCGTTGCAGTTGATGCACGGGTTGGGCGTGCCGCCGTTTTCGTACACACGCACAAACGGCGCGATGACGTCGCGTTCAAACGCGTCCGTCATGTCAAACGATACAAACGGGATGCCCAAACGGTCAGCGACCGCTTTGGCATCGCGCACATTGTCCTCGCCCGCGCATTGCACCCCGCAAAGCCGCATCGTCGCGCCTGTGCATTGATATCCTTGTTGTAACAGCAAATGAGCGCAGACTGCGCTGTCCACGCCGCCGCTCATCGCGGCATATACGTGATTGATCATGATAATACGGGCTTAAGAACCTTTCTTTGAAAAGAAAGGTTCTTAAGAATCTCCAAAGAAACTTATGTGCCGAAAACTACCGTTTTCGGAGAAACAAAAACCATTTTGACAAGTATACCCCATTTTTTACATTCTGTCAACAAAAACTTGACAAAACACCCCTTTTTACGCTATACTGTATGCAAGAAATCAAAAAGGAAGGTCAGACACCATGACCGATCATATTTTTATCGTCAACCCCGCGGCAGGAAAAGCCGACCGCACCGAGTTTATCACCAAAGCAGCGCACTCCGCGTCGGCAGACGGCAACGTCACGGTCTACGCGACCAAAGCGCCCGGCGACGCGACCGCTTACGTCGAGTCCGTCCTTGCGTCCGCGACGCGCCCTGTGCGCATCTACGCTTGCGGCGGCGACGGAACGGTGCACGAGGTCGTGCAGGGCATCTACAACAGCCACAACAGCAACGTCGCCTTTGGCGTGATTCCGACGGGCTCGGGCAACGATTTTATCCGCTCGTTCCAAATCCCCGAGAGCAGTTTCCGCTCGATCCGCGCGATGATGCGGGGCGAAACGGTTCCCTGCGATCTGATGCGCGTCACCGACGACAGCGAGACGGAACGCATCTGCATCAACGTTGCATCCGCAGGCTTTGACGCGGCAGTTTGCCGCAGAATGCAGTCTTTCCGCCGTGTGCCTTTGATGGGCGGCTCGGTGGCATACAACGCCGCGCTGGTGCGCCAGTTTCTGGGACATCTCGGCCACCGTTTTACGATCATTGCCGACGGCGAAGAGATCCATATGCCCAACAAGGACGAGTATCTGTTTGCCCTCCTTGCCAACGGCAGCCACTACGGCGGCGGTTACCGCTGTTCTCCCCAAAGCGAGCTCAACGACGGTCTGCTCAATATGATCCTGATCGAATCCATCCCGCGCAGTCAGTTTGCAGGACTTTTGGGCCCCTACCGCAAGGGGGAGTATTTTGAAAAATTAGGCAACCGCATGCTCCACAAGCGCGTGCGTTCCATGCAGTTTTTGTCCGACGAAACGATCGACATGAACCTCGACGGTGAAATCATCGCGCTCAAAAACCCCTGTTTATCCGTGATCTCCTCCGCGATCAATCTCATTTTGCCCGCATAACGACGTTCAAAAGAGCCTTTCGTCGAACGGCTCTTTTTGCTTTTTTTACCGAGCGTTTATATCCTTGTCACAAAAAAGTTGCTATCGTATAAGCAGAACATCAATAACATGGGAGGTCCCTTATGAAAAAAACACATCGCTATTTGACACTTGCCGTTTGCTTGCTTTTGCTCTTTTCATGGGTGCTTCCGTGCGCCCCCGTTTCGGCAGACGCGCGTTCGGGGAGTCTGACCGAAACGATCACGTGGAATCTGTCCGACGACGGCGTGCTGACCATCAGCGGCACGGGCGAAATACCGGATTATAATTACCTTTCCTACCGCGGAGAAGTCACTTCTCCGCCGTGGTCGGAATGGAAGTCCGAAATCAAAGAAATCGTCATCGGCGAGGGCATCACGCGCATCGGCGACTATACGTTTTGCTACTATACGTCCGTCACCGAAGCGTCGGAGTACACGTCTCTCCAAAAGATCGTGTTCCCCTCCACCCTTCGGTCAGTCGGCTCGGACGCCTTCTTCTGCCATTATTACAACGAGGATGTCAACCCCACCCTGCACGTCCCGTCCTTAAAAGATTGGTGCGAGATCCGTTTTGATACGGACGGCACGTGCATGGATTTTTCCGTCAACCAGTTTGCAAGCCCCGTCTGGACCACGGGCGCTCCGTACATCGACGGCAAACAGCCGAGCGGAACGATCGTATTTCCCAAATCCTTGACCGAGGTGCAGCCTTGCACCTTTGACAACTGGGCGGGCATCACCGAGATCGTGTTGCACGACGGCATCACCGAGATCGGCGAGCTGGCATTCTCCACGACCAAAATCAAAACCATCATCCTGCCCGAGGGCATTCCCGACATCAAAATGGGGACGTTCAGCGGATGCTATGAGCTGACGGAAATTGATCTTCCCGATTCCGTGCAATCGATCGGCCATGATGCGTTTTATGCCTGCAAAAAGCTAACCGAGATCACACTGCCGACCTCTCTGCGCTACATCGGCACGGACACGTTTGCCCTGTGTAATTCGTTGTCGAAAGTGCACATCACCGATCTCGCATCGTATCTGCACGTCTATTACGGCGACCCGTTTCAGGAGGGATACCTGCTTGAGGGCAACTCCAAAACCACACGCACGCTGTATTTAAACGGCGAAAAGCTCACCGAGATCGTCATTCCGAGCGAGATCAAGGTCATTCCGCCGTATGCGTTTTACGGCTGTGATACGCTCACCAAGGTGACCTTTGAAGACAGCTTTGAGCTGATCGGCGAGCACGCGTTTGATGGCTGTACCGCCTTGACCGCGATCGAAACGGTCATCGGCGGCGACACAGTCCGAAACGCAAGCGGCTACGTGGTGCAGCAGTATGCGTTTTCGGGGTGCAAGAGTCTAAAAGACATTCCGACGGTATATGATCATATCGGCGCAAAAGCGTTTGCGGATTGTGCGTCCTTGACGGACATCGAGCTGTGGGCGGATTATGTTGAGCCCGCCGCATTCGAGGGCTGTACCTCGCTCCGTTCTGCAGCCATCAACCGTTCCAATCTGTTGGATAACGCCTCCGATCCCGAGCACAGCCTTTCCGCCTTATTGGAAGTCAAGCTGTGGTCTATCGATCCGACCGATGCATTTTTGGAGCGTTACACCGAGATTGCCAAAGAAGGCAACATCACCGTTTACTCCCGTTGCGAGCACGACTGGAAGCCGGAGGACGGCTCCGACGGCTGTGTCTTTGACGGCGTTTGCACGCATTGCGGCAGAACCAAAGAACACATCACCAACCACACCGCGGGCGAATGGAACACCGTCGTCGAACCGACCGAAACCGCCGTCGGCGAAAAACAGATCGCCTGCACCGTCTGCGGCGAAGTCTTGGAGCGCGAAACGATTGACATGCTCGAAAAGACAGAAGAAAGCTCCCAAACCGTTTCCGAAGAAACAAGCGAGGAAATAAGTGAAGAAACGGGTGAAGAAGCAAGCGAAGAGACGAGCATAGAAACTTCCCACGCGTCCGCCTCTTCCGCTCTGACCGAAAGCACCGCGCCCGACACGCAAAAGGGCGGTGTCCCCGTTTGGGCGGTCGTGCTGATCGCCTTGTGCGCCGCCGCATGCGGCGTCGGTGGGACATATCTGATCATCAAAAAGAAATAATCCATCAAAAAAGCTGAGTTCAATTTTTTGAACTCAGCTCTCTTTTTACAAGTGGTATTTCGATTCCAGATCTTCCATTTTCTGTTTCAGATCATGCAAGATCTTTTTGCGCCCAAGCATCACACGCGACATCATGCTCGCAAGCACGACCATCACGATAAAACCGACCGCAAACAATGCGATGTACAATGCGACCTGTCCGCCCGAAAGCTGGGTCCACATCGAAAACAAAGTGATAAACGCCGCAATGATCACGCCGCCGCACAGCATATACAGAATGTCGGACAGCATTTTTGCAATGCTCACCTTTTTGTCCATTTTGAGCGCCTGCTCACGGATCACAAGATATTCGTCTTTTGCTCTTTCTCTTTCGGATGCCATGGTTTATTCCTCCACTGCTTGTTCTTCTGTAAGTTCTTCGTTGTTTTCGGGTTCTTTTGCCGCCACGTCAAAGCTGATCAGCTTGGAGCCTTCCGCCAGACGCATGACAATGACGCCGCCCGTCGCTCTGCCGTATACGGGAACGCCCTCGACCGCCGTACGCACGATCATACCGCCGTCGGTAATCATCATCAAATCGTCGTCATCGTGTACCAGCGCGATGCCCGCAAGCAAGCCCGTTCTGTCGCTGACCGCGTGACCGCGCACGCCCATGCCGTAGCGTTTCTGCAACGGGAAGCTTTCGATCTCACTGCGTTTGCCGTAGCCGCCCTCGGTGACCGTCAGCACCTTAAACGACGGATCGTCCACACCGTGCGGAATGACGCACGCGCCGACGAGGTAATCGCCCTCGCGCAAGGTCATTGCGCCCACACCGCGCGCCTGTCTGCCCATGCAACGCGCGTCTCTCTCGTCAAAGCGGATCGACGTACCCGAATGTGCCGCGCACAGAATATGGTCGTCGCCGCTCGTCTTATGTACCGCCAGCAGCATATCGTCCTCATCCAGATTGATCGCAAACAGACCGCTTTGTCTGCGCGACTGATAATCGGACAGCTGAACACGCTTGATCACGCCCTTGCGCGTGATAAACACCAGATACTCGTCCTCGGTAAACGCCTTGATCGAGATACCTGCCGTGATCATTTCGCCCTCGGACAGCGCCAGCACGTTGACAAGGTTCGTTCCCTTTGCTGTACGGGACGCCTCGGGGATCTCAAAACAGCGCTTGGTGTACATTCTGCCCTTGTTGGAGAACAACAGCAGCGTATCGTGCGAGAACGCGACAAACACGTTCTTGACAAAATCTTCTTCCTTGGTGCCCATTGCGGTGACACCCTTGCCGCCGCGGCGCTGAGAAGCGTAAGTAGCCGCGGGCAGGCGCTTGATGTAGCCGTCGTTGGTCACGGTGATGACGCAGTCCTGCTTTTCGATCAGATCCTCGATGAGGATCTCGTTTTCAACCTCAACGATGTCGGTACGTCTGTCGTCGCCGAAACGCTTGACAACGTCCTCCAAATCTTCCTTGATGATCGCAGTCACGCGGCTCGGATCGGACAAAATATCCTTGAGGTCGTCGATCAGCGCGTACAGAGCCGCCAAACGGTCCTCGATCTTTTGTCTTTCCAGACCCGTCAGCTTGCCCAGCGTCATGTCAACGATCGCCTGCGCCTGGATCTCCGAAAGCCCGAAACGCGCCATCAGATTCTGCTTGGCGTCCGCAACGCTTGCGGAATGGCGGATGATGTGCACGATCTCGTCGATGTTGTCGATCGCAATCTTATAGCCTTCGTAGATATGTGCCTCGCGCTCCGCTTTTGCCAGCTCAAACTGCGTTCTGCGCGTGATCACCTCATGTCTGTGGTTGACATAATGCTCGAGCACCTGCTTGAGGTTCAAAACCTTCGGCTCACCGCCGACCAATGCGAGCATGTTGACGCCGCAGGTGTCTTCCATCTGCGTGTATTTGTAGAGCAAATTCAAAACGATCTGCGGGTTGGCATCCTTTTTGACCTCGATGACGATGCGCATACCCTTTCTGCCCGACTCGTTGCGGATATCGGAGATGCCCTCGATCTTTTTGTTCTTGACGAGGTTGACCATGTTTTCCAAAAGCAAGGAGCGGTTGACCTGATACGGCAATTCCGTCACGATGATCGCGGTTCTGCCCTTCTTTTCTTCAAAATGCGCCTTTGCACGCACCTTGATATGGCCTCTGCCCGTCATGTAAGCCTGATAAATGCCCGCCGTGCCGTAAATCGTGCCGTAGGTCGGGAAATCGGGGCCCTTGACAAACTGCATCAGCTCGGGAATCGTACAGTCGGGGTGATCCATCAGGTAAGCGCACGCCGCGCAGACCTCGCGCATATTGTGCGGCGGAACGTTTGTCGCCATACCGACCGCGATACCGACCGAGCCGTTGACCAACAAATTGGGGAAACGCGCAGGCAGAACCTGCGGTTCCTCACGGGTATTATCAAAGTTTGGATCAAAGTTGACAACGTCCTTGTCGATGTCGGACAGCATTTCGTCCGCGATCTTAGACATACGCGCTTCGGTGTAACGGTATGCAGCAGGCGGGTCGCCGTCGATGTTACCAAAGTTACCGTGGCCGTCGATCAGCGGGTAACGCAGAGAAAAGTCCTGCGCCATACGTACCATCGTATCGTAAACAGCACTGTCGCCGTGCGGATGGTAACGGCCCAGCACGTCACCGACGGTCGTCGCCGATTTGCGGTGAGGCTTGTCATAGGTCAGATGGTCTTCGTACATCGCGTACAGCACGCGGCGGTGGACGGGCTTGAGACCGTCTCGCACATCCGGCAGTGCGCGCGCAACGATAACCGACATCGCGTAGTCAATATATGCCGTTTTGATTTCATCCTCGATGCGGATCTCACGGATCGTTTGCTCCGCATGCGAGCTGTAATCGTATTCATGTTCTGCCATGTTTGAATGCTCCTTGTCATTGTTGTAAGGTACGCTTAAGGGGCTTTGCCCCTTAAGAATCCCTACTCAAGGGACACGTCCCTTGAGAATCCCGTATGTTTAGGGGAGTTATATAGACATCGCACGCAGTGCGATTATAATAAAATTTGCGCCTTGCGCAAACCCCGTCAGGGGCTCACCCTGCGCGGAAGCAGGGTGGAACCACTTGAAAGCATGAAATGCTTTTGAGTGAGAGCGCAGCGACTACACGTCCAAATTCGTTACGTACTTCGCGTTTTCTTCGATGAACGCACGTCTGGGCTCTACCTTATCGCCCATCAGAATGGAGAACAGCGCGTCTGCACGCAACGCATCCTCGATCGTAATGCGCTTGAGAATACGCGTCTCGGGGTTCATGGTCGTTTCCCAGAGCTGTTCCTTGTCCATCTCACCGAGACCTTTGTATCTCTCGACGCGGACGTTGCCGCCCAGCTCCTCGACGTACATGTCTTTTTCTTCGTCAGAGAACGCGTATCTCTCCGCTTTGCCGCGAGACACCTTATAAAGCGGCGGAACCGCGGCGTAGATGTGACCGTTTTCGACCAGCGGTTTCATGTGGCGGAAGAAGAAGGTCAAAAGCAGTGTTCTGATATGCGCACCGTCGACGTCGGCATCGGCCATGATGATGACTTTGCCGTAACGGAGCTTGGAAAGATCAAACTCACTGCCGATACCGCAGCCCAGCGCCTGAATCAGCGGCGTGATCGAATCGGATGAGTAGATTCTGTCCAGACGCGATTTCTCGACGTTGAGAATCTTACCGCGAAGCGGCAGAATCGCCTGGAACTGGCTCTCGCGTCCGTCCTTTGCCGTACCGCCTGCCGAGTCACCCTCGACCAGGTACAGCTCGGTGTACTCCATACGTCTCTCGTTGCAGTCTGCCAATTTATGCGGAAGCGAGGAGGACTCCAACAAGCCCTTGCGTCTTGTCAGCTCTCTCGCACGTCTTGCCGCTTCTCTGCCGCGTGCCGCCTCGATCGATTTCTCGACGATGATCTTGGCGGTTGCGGGATTTTCTTCCAGATAGGTCGCAAGCTGATCCGCGACAATATTGGAAACCAACGTACGGATCTCGGAGTTACCAAGCTTTGCCTTGGTCTGCGACTCAAACTGCGCGTCCTCTAATTTGACCGAAACGACGGCGGTCAGACCTTCCAGAACGTCCTCGCCCGTCAGTTTTTCGTCATCCTTGAGGATCTTGTATTTTTTGCCGTACTCGTTGAGCACCTTGGACAGCGCCATGCGGAAGCCCGACTCGTGCGTACCGCCGTCGATCGTGTGCATATTGTTTGCAAACGACAAAATGATGTTGCTGTACGTATCGTTGTACTGCAAAGCCACCTCGGCAATGGAGGAATCCTTTTCGCCCGAGACGTAAATGACGTCGTCATGCAGCACCGAGCAACCCTTTTGTGCATTGAGGTACTCGACAAACGTGCGGATACCGCCCTCAAAGCAGAAGGTCTCCTCGACCTCTTCCTCATAGCGTTCGTCGCGCAGACAGATGTTGACGCCTGCGTTCAAAAACGCCTGCTCGCGCAAACGCGTTGCAACGGTTTCCCTCTCAAAGACGGTCGTCTCAAAAATCGTCTCGTCGGGCCAGAAGCGTACCGTCAAGCCGTGAGCTTCCGTATCGCCCAGCTCGCGGAACGGCTCGACCGTTTTGCCTTGCTCAAACGCGATGTAATACGCCTTGCCGTCTCTGCGGTTGGTAACCTCGACACGTCTCGACAGCGCGTTGACGACCGAAGCGCCCACGCCGTGCAGACCGCCCGCGATCTTATATCCGCCGCCGCCAAACTTACCGCCCGCATGCAAAACGGAGTAGATAACCTCCAGCGTCGGCTTGCCGAGCTTGGTGTTCATACCCGAGGGAACGCCGCGTCCGTCGTCTTTTACCGTAACAGAACCGTCGGCATTCAAAATGACCGTGATCTGCTTGCAAAAGCCCGCAAGCGCCTCGTCGATCGAGTTGTCGACGATCTCGTAGATCAAATGATGCAAGCCCTTGACGGAGGTCGTACCGATATACATACCGGGACGCTTGCGCACCGCCTCCAGGCCTTCCAGCACTTGAATTTGACTGTCGTCATACGACTGTTCTGTGGTTACGTTTTGTTCTTCAGCCATGTTTGTGTTCGCTCCTGTTCTCTGTCACGATATCCGTCAGATCGCCCGTTCTCCGCGCGATCGTGTCTGCCGATAAACCGCTGATGTACACCCTCGAGCCGTATGGCTCGCGCACGAGTGCAAAGCTCCGCGGTAGATCCGATGCGAGGCTGACCACCTGCATCGCTTTTTGTTTTGCGGACAAAAAGTCTCTTGTCGCTTCTTCCACCGTCGCGCTGTCCATGTCAAACACGCCCACGACGTCTTCCGTCACGACCGACTCGCCGCCCTCCAATTGTAAAAACAGTTTTTTCATAAGTGATCTCAAAACCGCAAAAACGGATTTGCCAGTGCGTTTTCGTTGCGGTATTTGTTTGGTTCGATCTTCAGCGGATCATACTCGGGGAGCGAGTGCTCCTTGCAAAGGCGCGCGATCTCCGAAAACGCGTAGTCGCGTTCCGCCAGCATCCGAAAATGCTTTTCTCTCTCGCTTTTTTTGATGTTCTTGCCTTCCAATATCCGCTTTTCGTCTTTGGAAAAATATTCCAGCACGACGACGTTGCCGACGCGCGTCAGTTCAATCATGTGATACACTCCTTTTTTGCCTTTTTACAAAAAGTATATCACAGTTCCGTGGCAAAATCGTCCCGTTTTTGTCCCGTTTTTGTCCCGCGTCACACGTTCCTTGCATCGCCGTGTTCGACATAAATTTTGTTGCACCCGCCGTACTCCTCAAACAGCTCGGTCTCACAGCCCGTCAGAACGACCTGCTTACCGCCGATTTTGGAGAGAATGTACGCGCGTCTGCCCGCATCCAGCTCGGACAGAATGTCGTCCAGCAAAAACACGGGATACTCGCCCGTCAGCCGCATCGAAAGCTCGCCCTCCGCAAGCTTCAGCGCCAGCACCGCCGAGCGTTGCTGTCCTTGAGAGCCAAACGATTTGGCGTTCAGCCCGTTGATACAGATCGCAAAGTCGTCTCTCTGCGGGCCGACGGTCGGAAAGCCTTTTTTGATCTCGCCGTCCAGTTTTTCGGCGTACAGCGCAAGGTATGCATCGCGGATCGCGTCCGCCTTGCATTCCGCACCGACGCGCAGAGCCTGGCTTTGGTACTTGAGCGTCAGCTCTTCCTTGCCGCCCGACATATCCGACTGAAACACCTTTGCCGCCTCCTGCAGGTTCTCGAGGTATTTGGCGCGGTTGACCGTAATGGTCGCCGCCAAAGATGCCATACGCTCGTGATAGACCTCACAAAGCGCTCTGTCGGGGTTTTCCATCTTGAGCAGTGCATTCTTTTGCGCAAGCAGTCTGCCGTACTCCGCCAGCGACGACGCGTAGCGCGGAAACGACTGGCAGATCGCAAGGTCCAAAAACCGCCTGCGGAACTCCTTGTCGCCCTTGACCAAGTGCAAATGGTCGGGCGTAAAGATCACGGCACGGAACAGCCCGAGATACTCCGACAGCTTTTGCACGCGGACACCGCCGACCGACAG
>JAFQII010000149.1 GCA_017397605.1 Clostridia bacterium | reverse complement strand
GATGCCGTGCTTCTTGCAAACGTCGGCAACCACTGCAAACTGCTCCTAGGTCTCGAGCTTGGTTCTGCCTGAACCGATGATATCAAAACCGCCGTTGTTGCGGTAATGGTTGATATATTCGTCGTCAAAGATGATATAGTCGTCTTCCAACAGACCGCTGGGACCGCCCTTGAAGCCGTAGAGCACGTTGTCCTTATCGGTTGCTTTCAATGCATCATACAAGCCGCAGATAACGTTGTGTCCGCCGGGAGCCTGACCGCCCGAAAGGATCACGCCGACAACCTGTTTTTTTGCCTCGGCGGTGTTGGTGCCTTTCTGGAAGGTGATCTCGTTTTTGCCGTAGGTGTTGGGGAACAACGCCTGAATTTTCTCCTGATCTGCTACGCTCTCGGTTGCAGAGCCGTTTTTGACGCAGATCTCGGTAATAACGTTGCGAAGCATACCGGGCAGCTTGGGACTGTACTGGTATCTTGCGATCTGAAGAGGTGAAAGTTTCATGGATATGCCACTCCTTGTATTGCAAAAATTATTTTTTCATATCATTATACCCTATTTTGTGACAAAAGTAAAGAGCCTTTTTTTATTTTTTTGCGCGATTCCCGCATCATTTTTTGCAGAGTGTGACGATTTCGGATGTTTTTTGAAATTTTACAACTTTTTTCTGAAAAATCTATTGACAAACATGGTTGGTGGTTGTAAACTATATACAGAGGTTGGCAGATACCAACCTGCAAATACAATTATTAGGAGTCATTTGAGATGAAAAAAACGTTCATTGCAATTCTGGCAGTTTTGTTATTGGGGTTAGCGGGCTGTTCCGACCGCGTTACACAGCAGAGCGAGAGCTCGTCATTCGTTTCGGAGCAAAGTGAAATCCGAGAGCAGGGCGGAAGCTTTGAGGAAACATTTTTGATCAGCGGCTTTGACGGCAAAACATCCGAAGAACTTGCCGATCGGTTCACCCACGTCATCTATTATAACGAGAGTATCATGGAAGGCGTTATGAATACACCCTCTTCCCTTCTCATCAACACAATGAACGACCGTGTCCTGCTTTCTTATGACAAGACGACAGGTGTTTTTGCCGATGCGTGCAGGGATCCCCTCTGCGACCACGAATCCTGCGTGTGGGCTTCCTCCGGCAACAGAATCTACCGCGGTGCGGACGGGTTATTTTTCTTGGTTGACGATGAAGATAAAACGATCATGTATCACTCGGATTTTAACGGTGCAAATGTCAAGAAACTATACGAAAGTGCAAACATGCTTTCCTACGTGGTGCAGGAGGGATCATACGTTTACTTTCTGGAAGAAGTCCCGGATGAAGAAACGGATCTGACGGTAAGCCGTATCGTACGCATGTCTCCCGACAGCACGGACACCGACGTTTTGCTGGAGCGTGTCGGTCTGTACTATTTTATGCCGCTGGGCGGTAACATTCTGTACCTTGATCCCGATGACGGGCATATGCTGTTTGATACGCAAACCAAGCAAAGACAGCCTTTCGGTCCCGCAGAGATGCTTCCGCTCGCGCTCTGCGGGGAAGATTTTTACTACGAAAACGACGGTGCGCTATACTGCGCATCCGCATACGGTGCAGGAGATGCTGTTATGTTGACAGATCAAATCCGTGTATCGGAATTGCTTTTTGACGGCGGCATGATCTATTATCATGACGGAAAAACCGTTTACAAAGCGTCTGCCGATTTTTCGGAAATCACAGAAATATACACCGCAAAAACAGATGAGCGGATCCCAACTGTGATTGTAGATGACAGTCTGCTGTTTTACCGCTATACTGTCAGAAAAGGCTCCTCGAGCAAGCATCACTTTGTATTTACGGATCTGCAAACCGGCAAAACACTGGAGGTCGTCAATGACTGATTTTTTGCTCCGTATCGAGCATGTGCACAAATCATACAAGCACGTCAAAGCGCTCGACGATTTTACAACCGAGCTGAAAAACGGCGTATACGCTCTGTTGGGACCCAACGGAAGCGGCAAAAGCACCTTGATGAACATTTTGACGCAAAATCTCAGGCAGGACGAAGGCGAGATCTTTCTCGGCGGAGAAAATATCCGCGGTATGGGCAAGCGTTACCGCACAATGATCGGCTATATGCCTCAAACCGTAGACGTGTTTCCCTCATTTACGTTGTATGATTTTTTGATGTATATGGCGCATCTCAAGGAAATCGACCGCAAGACCGCTTGCGATCAAATCGATCGGCTCATCGAACAAGTCGAACTCGAAGACTATAAGCACCGCAAGCTTGGCACGTTCTCAGGAGGTATGAAGCAACGCGCACTTTTGTCGCAATCGCTTTTGGGCAATCCGTCCTTGCTGATCTTGGACGAGCCGACGGCGGGGCTTGATCCGATGCAAAGAATCCATATCAAAAACATTCTGACGCAATATGCAAGCAATACCTGCATTCTGCTTGCGACACATATCGTCCCCGACATCGACGGTTTGGCAACCGATCTGATCTTTTTGAAGCAAGGCAAAATTGTCTCGCAGGGAAAAACCGAGCGTCTCAAAAAGTCGCTTGACGGCATATTTTGGGAGATCCCGCTGACGGAAGACTTGCAGACATCCTCTTCTGCACAATTCCGTGTAGTGAGATACGTTCAAAGGGACGGCCAAACGTTTGCAAGAGTTTTTTCAGCGGAAAAACCATGCGAGAACGCGGTTTCGGTCAATGCTGAAATCGAGGACTGCTATTATTATCATTTTGAAGCCCGATTATGAAATACGAACTCAAAAAACTGTTTTCTCAAAGATTCTTTCTGTTTTTTATGCTTTTACTGCTGGCAGCAAACTGTGTTCTTGCATACAGTGCCGCTCCGAGTGACAAAGCATGGAATCGCGCTCTTGATGATTTTTGGACATGCTATCATGCAGCTCCCGTATACTTTGATACACAATACGATGCGTACACAACAGCGCGCGAGCATGCAATCAGCATGCAGATCGAAGCTGTATTGAGAGGAGAAGACCCCGAAAAATACGCTTTTGAGGAGCCGCGGACGATTTCTCCCGACTCGGGATATACGGATGTTGAATTTTACAACGCACTGTACGGCCGAAAGGGCTACGGCGAACGCTATCGGGAAAAGCTGGATCGGATTTTGACCGATACAGAAAACAGTCTGCAGGTTGTGACGGATCCGTATATGACCGAATACCTGCACGAAGTAAGAGCGACGTACACGGCGATGTATTCCCTTTCCCACAGCGAGAACCGTATCAGCGGATGGGATGCGTATTTTGCATACGACAGCATGGGCATCCTCTTACTTTTCGCAGTTGTTGCCGCCGCATGGCTCTTTGCATCCGCAGACAGCGGCCGCGGCACAGAGCAGCTCCTGTTTGCATCAACCAAGGGCGCGTGCGGCGTCGTACGTCAAAAGATCCTCGCACTTTTGGTATTCTGCGCAATCGGCACCGCCGTTTTTGAAGCATCGGCGTTTGCGATGTTTTGCACCAAAACAACATTTGCGGGTGCAGATGCGTTTCTCGCCTCGGCGGAAAGCTATCTGCTTTGTCCGTACGCAGTATACATTTATGAATACGCGTTGCTCCGTGTAGTGATACGGTTTGCGGTACTGTTTTCCGCGGGGATATTCTTACTTTTTGCCGCAAGAATGCTCCCGCTTGTCTTTGGATATCCCGCGTTTTTCGTGGCATTTTTGGGAATCCAATACGCTATGAAGAATTCGCAGACGACGCCCGGAACGGCATACAGAGCCTTGAACCTGTTTTACATGCTCGAACCGTCTCATTATTTCAAACGGTATTCATCGGTTGATCTCTGCGGACGCTCCGTGCCGTTTCTGCCTGCAGGAGCTGTTTTGTGCGCCGCATTGCTCATTGTCTGTACAGTTTTGTTGCTTTTTCAATGGAAAAAGACGCCAAAACGCAAGCGTTTCATGCCAAAGTTTCCCGTTTTTCTGACATACACACCCCGAACGTCCTTCGGATTTGAGTGCAAAAAGCTTTTGATCAGCCAAAAGCTGTTGCTGCCGCTCATCCTTCTGCTTGTGATCAAAGCCATGATTTGCACAGCGGCCATGCAGCAATCGGTTTCGTATCGGGAGCAGATCTACCGCAACTACATGCTGACGTTTCAGGGGCTGACAATCGACGAAACAGAACGCGCCCTCGAACAAGAACACAAAAAGTTTCTGGGACTCTTTGCGGCATCGGAAGAAAACAGTCAAAGATATGCAAACGGCGAGATCACCTATACCGAGCTGTTGGCATCCAATCTTAAAAAACGTACTGCCGAAAAGAAATACGAAATATTTTTGGACGTCAAGGCGGAATACGAACGCATCCAAAGCCTGTCCTGCCAAGGAATCAACGCAGAGCTTGTATACGGAACGGGATGGAAAAAGCTGTTATCGGGTGCACCTGATCTCCTGCTTTTGCTCGTACCGATCACAGCATCCTTTGCGTATACTGCAGAAAACAAAGCCAAACTGCGCCCGGTTCTCCACGCGACACCGGGCGGCAGGACGCGCATGTTTTTGCACAAGCTTTTTATCTGCAACGCGTATGCCGTTTTGTGGTGCGTACTGTTTGGTCTGGCGGATCTTTGGTGGATCTCAGAAACATTTACCTTACCTGTGTGGAACGCCGCGTCGGCAAGTGTCCCCGAACTTGCGGACGCAATCGGTGTGCCGACACTTGGCGGTGCATTCTTTGCAATGCTTGCAAAACGGATCTGCATGACGTCGATTTTGACATGCACAGCCGTATGTATTGCGCAGACTGCCAAAAGCTTTCTTGCATCTCCGCTCGTTTGTTTTGCAGGTATATTTGCACCTCACCTGCTCTCTCTGTTGCTCGGTGGTTGGACAAAATACCTCTCTGTACCGAACTTGTATTGTTTTCCCCCGCTCCCGGATCCCAAAAGCATCCCGCTTGCCGTTTTCTGCTTCGGTATATTTGCTGTTTTGCTGTTCAAAACAATACGAAAGCTATCCGCAGACTGACTATTTGCATCTTTTTTGCAAAATTTCATTTTTTGTTAATGATTTCGGTTTATTCTGTGTTATAATTATACCTGCAGGAGGGTTTGTTATGGCAAGAATACTGATTGTAGAGGACGAAATACTGATCAACAAGCATATGACGGACGAACTGACCTACATCGGACACAAATGTGCCTGCGCCTTTGACGGCGAGGAAGCGTTGGAGCTCATCGAT
>JAFQII010000148.1 GCA_017397605.1 Clostridia bacterium | reverse complement strand
GCTTCTCCGCATAAAAATCCTTGGTGTATTCCTCCTCGCCCCAAAACAGGTATACGCCGCCGAGCGTATTCTCCTTGATTCTTTTTTTGAGTTCATCCAGCGACGAGGGCTTTTTTTGGTTGTTGTAATAGCTCAATCCGTCTTCACCTCCCCGGCAGAAAATACAAATACGCCGTCATACAGATGCACCGTTTGATTTGACGGCACATCTTCGTAGCCGAGCGGAACATAAAGGCTGTCAGTCAAAACATGCTGTAAATTACCGACATATGCCGGCATTAAAACAATGTCTTCCGCTTGCAAAACAGGCTCGGCACCGTACAGCATGACAACTGTACCGTTTGCCGTGCACACGCTTCCGCCGCGCGCGGAAAACAGCATGTCCGATGTCTCAACCGTGTAATAATACTCTATTATATCACATTTCTTTTCATTTGCCAATGCTTTGAACAAAGAAATATCGTTTTTTGCCCCATCAAGTGCAGAAATCGGGAGATAAACCCTCTCGATACGTTCGCGCGAGAGTGCTTTATACATGCGCTCCAGCGCCGTTTCATCCGTTTGTGTCACAATATAAACGGATACGGAGGCGTTTGTTTCGTGCAAGGAATACGCAGAAGATTCGCTCCCGAGGTCGAGAAAAGTCCCACCCCCGTCCGCGGAGGCAAAAATATAGCCTTGCTCTGCGGATACGATCAACAGCTCTGTCGAAATCTGCGGCAACAAAAGCGCACACAAGGTCAACGAAATCAAAAACGCTCCGGTATTTGCCAAATACAGCCAAATGCCCTTTCGGAAGAACAGCAGCATGCATACGACCGCCGCAGCCGAAAACAGCACGGGCGCCAGTGTCCACAGGGAATCGGTCGCAAAGGTTCCGATGCCGTATTCGTTCAAAGCGATCAACGCACGTTCGGAAATCCGCAAAATCTGCCCCGGCAAATACGCGATCCACGACGCGGCAACAGGCAAAAACGGATAAACCAAAACAGACAGCATCAGCAATGCCAATGCGTACGAATACAACGGCACAAAAGCAAGGTTGGATAGAGGCGCCAGATACGAAAACGTACCGAAATTGAGCATCGTGACGGGGAACGTAAATACAACCGCAGATACGGTCACCGCCAGCGAGCCGACAAAAGATGCGGCAATCCGGCGCAAACGGTAGAAACGCGCATCATAGCGCCCTTTGATGTTTCGTTGCCATTCGGCAATATGCGGTTCCAACAGCAAAATACCCAAGCAGGACAAAAACGACAGCTGGAGTCCGAGCGACAGCAACGCAAACGGATTGGCAATCAAAAGCACCGTCAGCGCAAGGAACAGCATGGTCAGCGAATCGCTTTCCGAAAACGTGATCTCACCGATCACAACCGCACCGAGCATCATGGCGGAGCGCACGATCGGCGGAGCGAAACCCGTCAAGAAGCAATAAAAGACAATCACCAACAAAGCCGACAGCTCTCTTGTGCGCTTGCGCATTCCAAACAAAGCCAGCAGTGACCGCAAAGCGGTGACAATGATATTAAGATGCAAGCCGCTGATAGACAGCAAGTGCGACAACCCGGCGTTTCGGTATGCGTCGCTGACCTCGCCCGACAGCATTGAGCTTTCGCGCACGGTCAAAGCCTGTGCAGTACCCGTTACACCGTACACCCCGTACAACTCATCGCAAGCCCGCAAAAACGCATTTCGCACGGCAGCCAGGACACCCGTTCCCTCCGTCACGGACGTAACCGATCCGTTGGCGACGAGCGCAACCCGATTGGACTTTTGCGTATCATAAGATGCGGCGCTGTACCGCAAAACTGCCCCGACGCTGTCACCGATATGCACAGCCCGCTCCGTTTGGGCGTACAGACGGATCCGCGTGCCCTTTGGCAGTGCGGCCTTGGAGCGTTCGACCTTTAATTCGAGATAACTGCTTTCGGAAGAAGACCCGCTTTCGGTCACAATGCCTTCGACCGTATCCTGCTTGCCGACGTAAGCTTCGCTGTCTGCGTACGGTATGGAACGCACCCACAGCCATCCTGCGCCAAGCGTCATACCGATGGCAAAAATCAATGGATAGACCCACAGCTTGACGAGCGACTGCATGCGTCGGTGCGCCCACACATAAATGCCTGCAGTGACTGCCGCGAGGCATAACAAGCATACAAAAGAGACCGCTTTTGTCTCCGTGCCGAGCGCAAAAGGCGCGGCAATGCCGGCCGCAAACGCCAGCGCAAACACGGATAGAAAGCGGTCTTTTAACATATCGGTTTAAGCGAGGGTGAGCGGCAGTTGTTTGCCGCCGAGGATGTGGAAATGCAGATGTTTTACCGTCTGCCCTGCGTCATCACCGCAGTTGGTGATCACGCGGTAACCGCTTTCGGCAAGCCCCAGCTCGCAAGCGATCTTGGGGATCGTAAGCAACACGCGGGAGACCGCCTCGATATTGTCCGCACCGACCTCATTCATAGAGGCAATGTGTGTTTTGGGAATCACCAGCACATGTACGGGCGCATTGGGATTGATATCATGAAACGCGTAGACGTGCTCATCCTCATATACCTTTTTGGACGGGATCTCGCCCGTGATAATCTTGCAAAACAAGCAGTTTTCCATGTTTGCAGTCCTTTCTTATTTGAGCATGGAAGCAACAGTCTCTTCGACTGCAGCCAATGCTTCGGGAAGTGCATCGGGATTCTTGCCGCCCGAGGTTGCGCTGTCGGGGCGTCCGCCGCCGCCACCGCCGACGATCGGCGAAATCTTCTTGAGCAGGTTTCCGCAATGGACACCCGAACCAAGTGCCGCCTTACCGCATGCAGACGCAAGCTGAACCTTGCCGCCACTGACGGACGCAAGCACAAATACTGCGTCGGGTGCTTTTGCCGTCAGGCTGTCCAACGCACCGCGCAATGCATCCATCGGAACATTGGCAAAGGATGCTGTGACCAGGCGAACCGCGCCGACCGCTTTTGCTTCTGCAAGCGCGTTTTCCAGCTTGCCGCCGATCTGCTCGCGCTCGATGCGCTCGAGCTCTTTCTTCTGCGCCTTGAGTTCGGTCTGCAATGCGTCGATCTTATGCAGAATATCGTCCATGCCGGTCGCTTTGACCGCTGTCAAAACGTCTGCCAGCAGTTTGCGGTCATCGTTCATCAATTCCAGCGTGCCCAAGCCCGTTGATGCCTCGATACGGCGAACGCCTGCCGCAACCGAAGACTCGGAAAGAATGCGGAACATACCGATCTTTGCGGTATTGTCTGCATGCGTACCGCCGCAGAGCTCTTTGGAGAAGCCGCCCATCGAAACGACGCGGACTTCGTCTCCGTATTTCTCGCCAAACAGTGCCATTGCACCGCTTGCTCTCGCCTCGTCGGGAGTCATCACTTCCGTTACGATCGCGTTGCCCGCGAGGATCTCTTTGTTGACCAATTCTTCAACCTTGCGGATCTCCTCTGCGGTCATTGCGGTGGGATGCGAGAAGTCGAATCTGCCCTTGGACTCATCGACGTAAGAGCCCGCCTGCTGAACGTGTACGCCAAGCACCTCACGGAGAGCCGCCTGCAACAGGTGGACGGAGGAGTGGTTTCTGCGAATCGCCTCACGGCGCTCTGCGTCGATTTCAGCGGTGCATGCGCCCAGCGCAAGCGTTCCCTCTGCCAATTCGCCAAAATGCAAGTAAACGCCTTCTGCGGTCTTTTTGACGTTGTTCACACGGAACACGCCGTCTGCGGTACGGATCACGCCCGTATCGGCAACCTGACCGCCCATTTCCGCATAGAAGGGGGTTTTGTCCAGAACGATCACTGCCTTGCCGCCCGACAATACGGACAGCGGCTCGTTTTCGTTGATGATCGTAATGATCTCGGTTTCGTAAGAATTGTTGTCATAGCCGACAAACTCGGTCGCGCGGGTCTTGTCGATGCCGCCGACGGAGTCGTCCACCCAGCTCATATCGCCCAAAGCGGCACGAGCGTCTCTCGCGCGCTGTTTCTGCTCCTGCATCAATGCACGGAACGCTTCTTCATCCAGCGTCATATTCTTTTCGGCAATGATCTCCTTGGTCAGGTCGATCGGGAAGCCGTAGGTATCGTACAGACGGAAAACCTCTTCGCCCGACAAAACGGTTCTGCCGGAAGCAAGCGCACCTGCGACCATTTTGTCAAGGATGCCCAAGCCTGCGTCAAGCGTCTGGCTGAAGCGTTCTTCCTCGAGACGGATGATCTTGCGGATGTATTCCTGTCTGGTAACGAGCTCGGGATATGCCTCGCCGCTTTCGCCGATTGCGGTATCGCAAAGCGTCGAAAGGAATGCGCCCTGAATGCCCAACAGTCTGCCGTGGCGTGCCGCACGGCGGAGCACACGGCGCAGGATATAGCCTCTTCCCTCGTTGGAAGGCAGAACGCCGTCGCTGATCAGGAAGGTTGCGGTACGGATATGGTCGGTGATGACGCGCAGAGAAACGTCCTTGTCGGACGCAGATGCATCGTACTCTACGCCCGCCATTTCGCAGACCTTGAGCATGATGTTGCGTACCGTGTCGACCTCAAACAGGTTGTTGACATCCTGCATCACGCATGCGAGACGCTCCAAGCCCATACCGGTATCGATATTGGGGTTTGCCAAACGGGTGTAGTTGCCGTTGCCGTCGCCGTCAAACTGGGTAAATACGATGTTCCAGATCTCCAAGAATCTGTCACAGTCACAGCCGACCTTGCAGTCGGGCTTGCCGCAGCCGTATTTTTCGCCGCGGTCAAAATAGATCTCGGAGCAAGGTCCGCAGGGACCCGAGCCGATTTCCCAGAAGTTGTCCTCTTTGCCCATGCGGGTAATTCT
>JAFQII010000147.1 GCA_017397605.1 Clostridia bacterium | reverse complement strand
GATGCCGCAGGAGAGGTAGCACAGATAGAGCATCAACAGCGGTTCGGGGGCATGCGTAAACACCGCGATCAGCGTGCCGAGCAAGTAACCCGCAAAGCAAAAGATCATCGCCAGACTGCGCTGTCCCTCGCGCCCTTTGTCGCGGAAATGCGGAATGTATTTCTGCAACGGATAGCCCAGAATGGGCAGGACACCCAGCGTGAGGATGCCGCCGAGCAATTGCCGGATGCTTCCCACCCAGGCGGGATCGACGATATAAATGATCAGCAAAAACGCCACGGCAAAGATCGGCGGTCTTGCAATTTTGCGAAAGATACTTGCAATTTTTTCCATGATTTTTCTCTCCTTGGGGGAATTTTGGGTACAAGAAAACACCGTGCGTAGTTTTGCCAAAAAATGCAAGGTGCGCATGTGTTTTCTTTCAGTTTTCAAAGTAAAATAATCTTCTGTTCTTCACCACCCGAAAACGGCAGTTTTCGGCCAAACATAAAGTTTTTTGAAGATTCCAAAGAAACTTTTTGCAAAAAGTTTCTTTGGCGGAGTTTGAGGCGGAGCCTCAACAGCCTCGTCCCTTTACACCTTCTCGAACCCGATCATCAGACCGCCTTTTTCGGCGTAGAAGGAGCAAAGTCCGCCGGTCGGGTAGATCTCGACCGAAACGGAAGGAAGCTTTGCGAGGAGCGCTTCCTTGACCTTTTGCGCCGCGGCTTCGTTAAGGCAGTGCGCAATGAACACCTTGCCTGTTTTGAGACCGAGGTCCGTGAGGGTCTGGACGGTCATTTCGACCATTTTCTTTTCGCCGCGTGCTTTGTGGAGCTGTTCCAAATCGCCGCGGTCGCTCGCCTTGCCGATCACGCGGATGCCCAGGAGCCCTGCCATTTTGGCAACGAGGGGGCTGACGCGTCCGTTATTTGCAAGGTTTTGCATGGACTCCAGGATAAAGAGAAGTCCCGTCTTTTTGGAATACGCGTCGATCTCGGCGCAGATCTCGTCAAAGGAGAGATCTGTCTGCACGAGCTCGCGCATCTTGTGCAGGATGAGCCCGATCTCCGCGCCTGCGGAGAGGGAATTGAGGACGTATACGCGCCTGCCGGGGTACAGTTCTTCGTAATGCGCTTTTGCCTGCATGGCGGCGTTGTAGCTGCCCGAAAGCGTCGCGGTGATGGTCACGCAAAAGACGTTCTCCGCGTCGCCGAACGCACCCAGCCAGTCGCCCACGTTGGGGCAGGAGGTCGAGGACTTGCCGCTGTAGGTCAACAGCGTGCTTACCATTTCCTCGACGTTTAACTTCGCGTCGTCCGTGTACTCGCACGCGGAGGTGATGATCTTGAGCGGTGCGGCTTCAAAGCACGCGCCGTCCAGCGCGGTAAAGTCGCAGGAGGAGTCTGCGACGATCTTGTAATTTTGCATGCAAAAAAATCTCCGTCGGTTTTGTCCCCCGACGCGTCCGCCGGGAGCATGTTCAGTATAGCCTGCCGCGGCGCGTTTTGCAACCTACCGCACATTTTTTGCGCTCTCGCGTTGGTTCTGCGTCGGTAGAGTGCAAAAAATGCCGTTCTACCGCGCGGAGAAACGGTAAAAAAAGACTCTACCATCGGTAGAGTCATGGACGTTTACTTTGTTTCTTGTGTAATATGTGCCTTTTTCTTGGGAGAGCGCAGGCGCGACCACAAAACGATCACGATCTGCGCGGGGATGCCCAAAAGATAGATCTGCCAGACGTTTTGAGAAGCGACAAAGCAGGTCACGTGGACGCATGCCAACAGCGACCAGCAAAACAGCGAGAGGATCACGTAGTTAAAACGCGGGTTGAACCAAACGGAGTTGAACACCAGCCACACGATCAGGCTCACGACAAAGGCGTACAAAAAGGACAGCCAGTGCGTTTCGACCTCGACGGGGACGATGTCCAGCACGACAAAGGAGAACAGCGCGATAAACCAGACCAAGATCACGCTCATCGCGGTGATCACGGCGCGGTTGCGTTTTTTGCGCTTGGCTTCGGGGATGGAATCGGCGTCGGCCGTGCCGTGCGTCTCCTGCACGAGGTAGTCCAGCGTCACGCCAAACAGGTCGGCGATCAACTTGAGCGTGGAGATCTCGGGGACGGACTCGCCGCGCTCCCATTTGGAGACGGCTTTGTCGGAGTAATGCAATTGCTCTGCCAGCTCCAGTTGTGTCATGCCGCGTGCGGTGCGTAGCTCGGTAATATTTTTGGCGATGGTCGCCTTGATGTCGGTCATGTAAAAAAACAACTCCAAACGGTTTTTGTAAAGTGTCGGGGGGCAAGAGGACGCTGTCCTCTTGAACTCCTGCTTAAACTTTTTCTTTTTAGAAGAAAAAGTTTAAGAATCAAAAAGAAAATCTGTTTCCAAAGATATTATACAAAAAATATTTGAAGTTGTCAAGGCGGTAAAACAATGTTGTAAAAACTGCAATTGCGGAAGAAAAACCTCATGCCCCCTCCGAAAGCGATAGCTTTCGGCATTCAGTTTTCTTTGGAGATTTTTTAGGCTCGCTGTAAGCGAGGCTTAACCTTTTCTTTTTCAAAAGAAAGGTTCTTAAACGGTCCCCCATCCCCCCGTACCCCCGTAGCTCGTAAGCCCCCGTCGGCGCGACCCCTCGGGAACCGTGCCGCAGACATATCATCGAAAGGCGCATACTCGGATCGTCTGAGCGTTTGCCCGCGCAGGCAGCGGTCATGCCGTTGCCGTGCTTGCTTTGATCCAAAGGGGGCACGCCGACGGGGGCTTGCTGTTTTGAAGCGCAGTTTATTCCGCTGTGATCTTGCTTTTGACGGTGTTCATCAGCTTTTCCGTCTCGGCGTCGGAGGAGAGGCAGAGCGTGACGGGGGCGGGCTTGTTTTTGAACGTCAACGTGTAGAGCGCGTATTCCGCGTAGGGAATACCGCTCTCGGTGACCTCGACCGAGGCGATCTCGGCAAAGGGGTAGGTGCCAAAGGACTCGTCGTGATGCTCGGCGGTGATGCCGTGCGATTCCGTGGCGATGTAGACGGCGGTTTTGTCGAGGTAGCATGCGCCGAGCAACAGCGTTCCGCTGCGGCGTCTGCCGTCCTGACCGACGCGGGAGAGCGTGGAATTGTCATAATGGAACATGCGCGCAAGCGCGATTTTGTCCTCATCGACGGCGACGGGGGCTTTGTTTCTGCCGTTTCCCGCATTGAGCTTGGTGTAGACGTACTCGGAGAATTTCTCGCGGAACTTTTTTGTAAGTCCCGCGCAAAGCTCGTCGTACTCCTTGTCGCTGACGGAGATGCTGTTCAGAATGATGCCTGCCAGCACCGAGCCGATGGCGATTGTTCCGCCCAGGGAATAGGTGACCCAGCTGATGCGCAAAAAGACGACGACCACGCCGATCGCGGTCAGCACCCAGCACAGCGCGGCGGCCTTGCCCATCCACGGGGAAGTGAAATATTTGGTGTTGCGTTTGTAGTTCATGTGTGTGTTTCCTTTCTTGCTTTTTGGTTGTGTTTAGTGTATCACGGGCAGGGGAAAAAGTAAAGCAACTTGTAGTTTAGCACGTTTCTATGTGTGGTTGAATGGTGCTTCGATGCGTCTCTCATAAAAACGCGTCAGCGTTTTTGATGTCGGCGGTATACGTAATGCGATTGACAAAGCATTGCGCCGACTTAACCATTAAGACGGCTCTTTTTGCAAAAAGGTTGGAAAAAACGTTTTTCGTTTCTATAGTGTACGCATACGCGGTTTGGTTTGTAAAATTTTGCAAAAAACTTGCGCTTTTGGTTTTTTTCTGCTATACTGAAAGAAAAACAGGGATTTTTGGGAGGAAACAATGAGAAAACTGACCATCAAGAGACAAAAAAGCTTTGTCGGCTGCCTGGGAAAAATGAAGGTGTACATCGAGGATCCGACGTCGAGCGATCTTGCGTTCGGCGGCGTGGCGTTCCGCAAGCTGGGAACGCTCAAAAACGGGGAAGAGGCGACCTTTGAGATCGGCAACGGCGCGTCGCGCGTCTGCGTGATCGCGGACAAGCTGACCAAGGGGTATTGCAACGATTTTTATCCCCTGCCCGAGGGCGAAGAGGACATTTATCTGTCGGGCAAAAACCACTACAACCCCGTCAAGGGCAATCCGTTTTATTTTGACGGCGTGACCGACCCCGAGATGATCAAAAACCGCAAAAAAGGCACGTGGATCGGCATTGCGGTCTTTGTCGGCGCGCTTGCACTGGGCGTGGTGGTCGGCTTGTACAGCTCGGGCTTGTTTGAGAGCAACGATCCCAAGACGTTTACCTACGACAACATGCAGATCACGCTGACGGAAGCGTTTGACGAAGAAACGGTCGAGGGCTTTGACGTTGCGTATGTCTCCGACCACATCGGTTGCTTTGCGTTTTATGAGCCGATCGGCGATTTTGAGAACGGCAACGCGATGACCGCCAAGGACTACGGCGAAAGCATCATGGAGATCAACAGCATCGATCTGTCAAAGCTGCAGGTTTTGCAAAACGGCATGCCCGGTTTTACCGAAACGGACACTGTCGACGGAGTGCTGTACAATTACTATTACTTCTTCTATAAGGGAGAGACGGCGTTCTGGATGCTTCAGTTTACGGTCGAAAACAGCGAAAACGCGCAGTACGAGCAACAGATCTACGACTGGGCAAGCACGGTCCGCGATAAGGAATAAAACGACGGGGTTGAGTCAACCGACTCGACCCCGTTTTTTTAGTCTGCGTAATACTGTGCCTGCGCGTGCCAGAGCTCGTGGTATTTGCCGTTTTCGTCCGCGACGAGGGTGTCGTGCGAGCCGAACTGCACAAGCTGTCCTTCGTGGAACACAACGATCTTGTCGCAGAAACGGCAGGAAGAAAGTCTGTGCGAAATAAACACGGCGGTCTTTTCGCCGACCGTTTCGTTGAAACGGCTGTAAACCTCCGACTCGGCGATCGGGTCCAGCGCCGCCGTCGGTTCGTCGAGAATAAAGAACGGCGCGTCCTTGTACAATGCGCGTGCAAGGGCGATCTTTTGCGATTCGCCGCCCGAAATCTCGATGCCGGAGAGATCGTATTTTTTGGATAGGTGGGTGTCAAGCCCTTGTTCCATCTCGGCGAGTCGGTCGGAAAAGCCTGCCTTTTGCAGTGCGTCCGTGACGCGGGCGGCATCGTAATGTTCCGCACACGCGACGTTTTCGCCCAAAGAGAACGCAAAGAGGTGATAATCCTGAAAAACTACCGAGAACAGCGCCAGATACTGGTCGTAGTCGTACCGCGTGATGTCGATGCCGTTGAGCAGAATCGTTCCTTCGGTCGGGTCGTACAGACGGCAAAGCAGCTTGATAAAGGTGGACTTGCCCGAGCCGTTCATGCCGACAAACGCCAATCGCTCGCCGATGCGGAATTTGAAATTGACATGCCGCAGGGCGTAGCTGTCTGCGCCGGGGTACTTGAACGACACGTCGCGGAACTCGATCTCAAAACGGTTGTCGTCCCGCTTTTCAACCGAAAGCGTACCTTTGTACATTTCGTCGGGCAGATCCAAAAAGCGGAATACGTCCTCCAGATAGGGGTTGTTGATGCGAAGGTTGCCGAATGCGCCCGCGAGGGTGGAAACGGCGCCGACAAACTTTTCGACCGTGCCGCGGTACAGCACAAAGTTGCCGATCCCAAACGTGCCGATAAACGCTTTGGCACCCACGTAGATCGCAAGCGCGACATTCATAAACGTGCTCATGATGTGCTCGACGTAGTTGCCTGCGATGCCGTTTTTGAGCAGTCTGCGGATATAGGTGCGGTCGTTGAGCACGTGTTCGCTTCGGCTTAATGTAAACGGCACGGCACCAAACAAGCGGACGTCCGCGTTTTCTGCCGTCATATAGGCGTTGCTGTGCGCAAAGCGCGTGTTAAAATCCTGCCACTCCTTGGTTTCCTTGAGGTCAAAATGCTTGACGCGCAAAAGCTGGACGGAAACGTTGACCGCGATGACGGCAAGGATCACCAGCACGGAATACGGCGTGTTGACAAAGGCGAGAAATCCCGTCAGCCCCGATACGCTTGCCGTTTTCAGCATCGAAACGGTCAAAGATACCGAAAAAATGATGTTGATAAGTGCGGACAGCCAGCTCCAATAGATCCAGTACAGCTTTGGCAATCCGTGTCCGCCGTAGTTGGAGTGGTTGCGGATGGTCTGGCGCAGGAGCGCGGTGTCGGGGTGCTCAAAATGCTTGTACTGCATGCGGCATTGCGCGTCCAGCAGATACAGCTCGTTGAGGTTGTAGTTGATGCTTTCCTTTTCCTCCGCTTTGCGGTTGATGAGGTGCATCGAGACGTTGAGAAACAGCAGTCCGAAGACGGTGACCGCCGCCAGAATCAGCAGGGTTTGCAGTGACGCGCCTGCGGCAAGCGCGTTGATCAGCAGGGAAGACATATACAGCGAGAAATAGGGCCAGATCTGCTGCACGATGCAGTTGACCGTGCGCCACACCATGTTGGAAGGCGAGATCTCAAACAACAGCTTGTAGCCGCGCACGATCAGCGCGAGGTCCTTGCGGAGTGATTTTGTTTTAGAGCTCATCGGTCGCGCCCTCCTTGTAGTATTTGCTCTGGATGTCAAACAGCTCCTTGTATTTGCCGCCCTTTTCCATCAGCTCGTCGTGCGTACCGCATTCCGCAAAGGAAGCGCCGTCCAGCAGGTAAATGCGGTCGCAGAAGCGTGTCGAGGCGAGGCGGTGGGAGATGAAGATTGCCGTGGTGCCCCCGGCGATCTCATTGTATTTGAGATACATTTGGTGCTCCGCGATCGGGTCCAATGCCGCCGTCGGCTCGTCCAGAATCATGATCGGTGCGCGGTGGTACAGCACGCGCGCAAGCAACAGCTTTTGCATTTCCCCGCCCGAAAAATTGACGGCGTTGGCGTCATATTCCTTGCTCATGCCCGTTTCGATGCCGTCGGGAAGCGCGCGGACGCGGTCTGCAATGCCTGCGGTCTCCATTGCGCTCCAAAGGCGTTTTTCGTCGATGTCGGCGCGGTCTTGCATGGCGACGTTTTCGGCGATAGAGGTGGGCAATACCGTGTACTCCTGAGGAAGGAGCGAAAACAGGCTGTGCAGGTCGTCGCGGTTGTATTCAAAGACGGAATGTCCGTCGATCAGAATGTCGCCCTCGTCGGGCAGGTACATCCCGCACATCAGCATGGTCAGCGTGGTTTTGCCCGCGCCGTTGAGTCCGACGAGCGAGATTTTCTCTCCTGCGCGGATCGTAAAGCTGACGTTTTCCAACACGTTTTTGTCACCGCGCGGATATTTAAAGGTCACGTTTTGAAATTCCACGGAGAGGGGCCTGCCCGTCGGCTTGGGAATACCCCCTTCCCGTCTGAGACGGTTGTAATCGTCGTCTAAATATTCGATGCAGTCAGAGGTTTTGAGCCGCATTTCGTGCAGGGAGCCGAAATAGCCGATGATTCCCCCGATAAAGCCAGACATCTGGGAAATGGCGGAAAAATACAGCACAAACTCGCCTGCCGTGACCCTGCCTTCCATGGCGGCGTAGATCAATACGAGGTAAGCGACGCCGTCGCGCAGTGCGTTGACCAGATGCGTGCCGACGGTGACGACGGACTGGTTGTTCTGTCGGAATTTGAGCAGCTTTGTGTGCTCACCGATCAGCTTTTTGCCTTTTTGATTTAAAAACGGCGCCAGGCCGTACAGACGGATGTCCTTGCCGGGGCGTGGGTTGGCGGAAAGGTTCCAAGACAGATAATTGATCTTTTGGTTGACGGCGGCGGTTTCGTCGGTGCGGGCGTGGTTACGGTTTTGCTGTCTTTTTTGCAGAAAGAAGGTCACAAAAGAGCCTGCGATCAACAGCAAAATGATCGCGGGATGCAGCAGCGAGATCACCGAGCCGAACATCAAAAAGCACAGCAGATCGGCGACGACGTTGACGGCGTTGAGCAGATATTGCGTGGGCGAGCCTGCGGCGCTGTTGCCCAGCACTTCCCCCGCGCGGCGACGGCGGGTGAGGTAATCCTCGTCCAACAGCAGGTGAAAATCGTCCTCTGACATCCTTTTGACCAGTTCAAAATAAAAATGCATCGCGCCGTCATGGTGCGCAAGTCCGCGTGCGCCGTCCGTGACGATTTTGATCAGCCGAAATCCCAATTGCGTACCGAACAGCATGACAACCGTCAGCGCGACGATATCAAAGCTCTTTGCCGTTTGGAGCGCGTTTAAGATCGCGGTGGGCGTGTAGAGGTTGACGGCGTACAGCACCAGCGCCAGCGGAACGGTCGCGATACAGCACACCGCAGTCAGCTTGTCCCATTTCCAAAGCCGCGCCGCAAGCCATTTGATGCAGGTCCACATCCCGTATTTCGGCTTGCGCTTGGGTTCTTTTTGTTTGTTGTCTTTATTCTCAGCCATATAAAAACACCTCCCGAGGGTTGGGTTGCGAGCATGGCTCGCAAATGATGTTGCGACTGCGTCGCAAATGAAGTTGCACTGCGTGCAAATGAAGTGATGCGACGCGTGAGACGCGCCGCATCAACGATGTTGCAAGCTTCGCTTGCAAACGGAACAGTAGTTCCGCCGACGCTTGCAGAATACTATATTTTATTGCTTAAAAGTGCGTTTTGGCAAAAAAAGTGCGTTTTCAGGCACGAAAAGTGTTGCGAGCATGGCTCGCAAATGAAGTTGCACTGCGTGCAAACGATGTTGCGACTGCGCCGCAAATGAAGTTGCGCTTCGCGCAAATGATGTTGCGACTGCGCCGCAAATGATGTTGCACTGCGTGCAAATGATGTTGCAAGCTTCGCTTGCAAACGGAAACAGTTGTTTACCCTCGGAATATTTCCATCTGTCAACAACTCGGCTTTTGTGCGCGCAATCACTATAACAAAAGACATAACTTTTGATGCTCGCAGGCTCCTTCCGTCATTTTCTGACGAAAATGCCACCTCCCTCCCGGAGGGAGGCTCACAAGTTGTTTACCTTTGGAATATTTTCATATCTCGCAACTTATTTTTTGTGCGCGAATAGTCTGCGAAAGCAGACGGGCGCACAACATCATTGACGCGAAGCGTCACATCATTTGAGCAACGCTCAACATCATTTTGCCGCAAAAGCGGCAAACATCATTTGCGCAAAGCGCAACATCATTTGCAACCCTCACATTGGCAAAATGACCTCGGTGGTATATCCGCCGTCTTCGGAAGCGCGGGTGACGTAGCCGCCGTAGCGTTCCACAAGGCTGTCCACGCGTGCAAGGCCGAGCCCGCCGAGCGTTCCTTTGGCGGACGGGAAGATGCCGCCGAGCTTTGTTTGCTTTTTGCCCGCGGAATTGGTAAACGACATGTACAGATGATTGCCCTTGACGCTGATATAAATGCGCACGAAACGGCTCCCTTCGGGGAGCTTTTCGCATGCTTCCATGGCGTTGTCCAGCAAGTTGCCGATGATCACGCAGAGGTCGATGTCTTTGGCGGAAAGCGACGGCGGAACCTTTGCGGTCGCGTCGATGTCAATGCTTTTGGAACGCATCAGCGAAATTTTGCTGTTTAAGATCGCGTCGACCATCGTGTTGCCCGTTTTGAGCACGGTGTCCACCTGCACGAGCGTCTCGTGGATCTGCGACAGATAAGCGCGCGCTTTTTCCGTGTCGTTCTGCTCCAACAGGGCAGAAAGCACCTGAATGTGATTGTGGTAGTCGTGCCGCCATGTGCGCATTTTGCGGTACATGTTCTCGACCTCGGCGTAATGCTGTTCCAGCAGTGCGTTCTGGTAGGCGGTGATTTTTTTGTTGCTTGCAAAGCCAAACATGTCAAAGCCCTCTCAAAAAACGAATGAGTGCGGTGTTGATCTCGTCGTACAGCCCTTTGCCGAGCGGCAATTCGGTGCCGTCCTCCAATATGACCGACGTTTTGGTAATGCGCGAAACGTGCAACAGCCCCGCAAGGTACGAGCGGCTGCATTTGAAAAAACTGTTCCCCAATCGCGTGCTCAGCTCGGGCAGTGTCATGCGGAGTCTGTGCTCGCCTTTTTTGGTGACGAGGCGCAGATAATGTCCCTGCGTTTCGGCGTAGAGGATGTCTTTTTCGTACACGCGCACGACTTCCTTGCCGACGGGTAGAAGATGAAAGCGCGGTTGTTTTTGCAGGTTGGCAAGCGCACGCTCGCAGACCTCGTACAGCTTTTGGGTGTCCACGGGCTTGAGCAGATAGTGCAATGCGTCCACGTCGTAGCCCTCGCCGATGTAATCGGGATATCCCGTGATAAAGACGATCTGCACCGTTTCGTTGTCTGCGCGGATTTCGCGCGCAAGCTCGATGCCGTTCATCTGCCCCATCTCGATGTCCAGAAACAGGATGTCGACGTCGCGGTTTTCGCGGTATGCAAACAAAAACGCTTCGGCGGATGAATAGGCTTGGATCTCAAAATGCTTGTGACGGGTTTCGGCAAAGAGAGAAAGCTTTTGGGTCAGGCTTTGGGTCTGGATGCGTTCGTCGTCGCAGATGGCGATTTTCATGGGCGTGTACCTCGTAGGGTTGATAGGTGCAGTAT
>JAFQII010000146.1 GCA_017397605.1 Clostridia bacterium | reverse complement strand
GAACGGCAAAACGTCGTTTGCAGTTCCGCAAACGAAAAACCCTTCAGTTCGGACGCAAAATGCTTTTCGACGGGAACACAGATCAGCCGTGCACAGTCCACACGCTCCGCAGCGGTATCCGCGTCGTGGTGCAAAATGATCGTCGCTTTGCCGCTTTCGGCGCTCCAAAGCCTGCGGCTGACGTTGTAATAAGAACCGTCCTCCGCAGGAATCAGGCGCAGGATCAGCGAGTAATCCGCAAACATTTTTTGCACATCCTTGCCATACTCACCAAGCAACGAAAAGGTGAAAAAAGGCTCGACCTCCGACATCAGCGTCTCCCATTCCTCCGCCTCTGTTATCAGCACGGTGTTCCCGTCTGCAAACAAGGACGGCGTCTCATCGTACCGAAGGTAAAAGATCGGCTCCATCCCCTTGGGGTAAAAGCCCCGCTCGGTCGTTTTGATCGACTCGCGCACCTCGCCGACCAGTGCTCTTTCCGCCTGCGTCAGATACGCCTGCCCGCGCGCGCAACGGACAAAATCGTCCGTGACGTAATATTCGCCCGCAACGCAGAAGATCGGTTTCCACGCAATCAAGTCGTCATAGTTCATTCCGCACGCACACAGCCCGCTCTCCGAATACTGCAGTCCTTCCAACAGTTCCATCAGCCGATACGCCAGTTCCCCGTCGGGCAGTACGTCCGTGCGCACCTCGTAGTCAAGCTCCGACTCGGTCCGCCAGACAGCACCCTTGCGCGTGATCTCCACGGGCGTACCTTTTTGGTAGGTCATCGGCTCACCGTTTTTGACGGAATCGACGGGCTCGGCGTGAATATGCCCGTCCGCTTGCTGGACGTCCTGCAAATACCGCAGGGTCAGTTCGTCGCAAACGGACGATGCCGCCTTGGAAATCGGGATCACCATCATAATCTCGTTATAGAAATCATCCCAGCCCATGCTGCTGACCGTCGTGCGGATCAAAATCTCCGCGCGCGTTTTGCCGTCTGTGCCGTCCTCCAGCCAGCGGATCTGCTCAAAACGCGGATGGTACGGTCCGCCCCCGAGCGAAAGCAGTACAAACGCAAGCGTGTGCGTCTCAAAAAACGTTTCGTCGCAGACGGCAAGCTGTGCCATGTTGGTTTCATAGACCTTGTCAGAGACCGATTTCCAATCCAGCGTGTCTACAAGCTTTTGCAATTCCTCCGTGCTGTCGATCAGCGTCAGCTTCTCGCGGTATTCAAAACGCGCCCCCGACGCGACAAAAAACAGTTCACCCTGCTCCCACGACGGCTTTTCGGGCAGGTCTTCCGAATCGGGCGTGCTCGTTTCTTCGCTCGTTTCACCGCTTGTCTCAAGCACCTCCCCGCCCGAAGACTGCGGATCTGCAAAAGACGTGCTCCCGCCTGAAGTTTCACTCGGAACAGTGCTGTTTTGCGGCACAGTTCCGCCCGCACAGCCCGCGAGCAGCAATGCGCAAAGGATGCACAAAACGGTTTTTTTCATGCTTCATTCTCCTTTCCCGCCGGCAGTAATGCCGATCAGACTGTCGCCGTACTTTTCCAGACGGCATTCGATGTTTTGCAGACGCAAATCGGTCTGCGACGACTCGGCTTTTCCCGAGCCGACGTACAGGCAGGTAATTCCGCAGGAATGGAGTGCATACAGCTCATCGGCGGTCAGCCTGCAGTAATAGGCTTCGGCATCCTCCATCCACTCGACATTCACCCAGTCTTCCACGGAAAACTGAAGCAAAACTGCCTGATCCATGGCAGAAAACGACGTCTCCCGCAAATCGTCTGCGCTGTACACGACGACGTGAAAACGGTAGTCCTCCTCGTCGGCATACAACTGCATCTTTGCCTGCAACGCACTGCCAAAGGACATACTGTCCGTAACGTTCATCCAATCGCTGACGTCCGCATTTCCCGACGGCAGATCGGCAGGAACGATCCCGCAATACGCATCATCGCCGTTCGGCTTTGCGGGCTCGCTCGTTTCACGGCTCTCTTCGGTACTGCCGCTTTCCGCCCCGCTCTGCTCTTCTGCAGAAACAGAATGCGCCGAGGATGCCCCGCCCGAAACGCCCGGCGCGTCCGTTTGCGGAGCAAGGAATGCAAACAGTACGGCAAGCAGCGCCGCACACACAGCCGCAAGTGCCAAACGGCGCGGCAGACGCCCGACCGTCTTTTTTTGCGGTATCGGACGGTAAAAAGCAGTCAGCGCCTCTTTTTTGCTCTCCAGCAGGCGGTCCGCATCGCGTCTGAGTTGTTTTTTCAGTTTTCGTTCGTTCATGCTTATGACCATTCCTTTCGTAGCCTGCAAACGCGGGCGGTTGCGAAAGATTTTGTGAGCGAAGCCACAAAATCATGTTTGAAAAAGGATCCCTTTTTCAAACTTTCCCCTTCAATCCGTGTAGTATCGTCTGAGCTTTTGAATGGCTCGTTGGTATTTCTTTTCCGCAGAAGCGGCTGTGATCTGCAGCTCCGATGCGATCTCTTTGTATTTCATATCGGAGAACACGCGCAGAATGACGATGCGCCGTTCCTCCTCGCCGAGCGTGGCGAGCGCCTCCTCCATGGTCAAAAGCGTATCAAATTCCCGCACGTCCGTGCCCGCGTCTCCGCACGGAACGTCCCTGCGGTCTCTCGCCAGCTTGCGCGACTGGTTGCGCGCGATGCCCAGAATCCACGCGCGTGCGCCTGCACCTTTTCGGTATGTATGCGCGCACCGCACAAGCTCGATGAGCGTTTGCTGGAGCACGTCCTCCGCATCGTGATGGTTTTGCAGGATGGAATACGCAAGGTAATACACCTGCCTGCCGATGCTGTCATAGATCGCCGACAACGCGTCGGCTTCTCCGCGCAAGAGCCCCGCGATCGCTTTTTCGCAAACACGGTCGATCATAAAATTGCCCACCGACGCGTCACCTCCCGCCTGTTTCCGTCTCTTCATTTCTATATTACCACAAAGTAACCGTTTTCGGACAGCAAAATGCAAAAAAATCAAAAAATTTCTTGCATTTGCCCATAAAATATGGTATGTTACAAACAGAACAACCAAAAGGAGTTTTTTGATATGGAACAGATCCTGCAGGACATTTCCGCCGCTTTGCAAAAAGGCAGACACAAGGAGGTCACCGCGTTGGTTGCGCAGGCGATCGAAGCGGGCGTCCCCGCCGACGCGATCTTAAACGACGGCTTGCTTTCGGGCATGAACGTCGTGGGCGAAAAGTTTAAAGAAGGCAAAGCGTACGTCCCCGAGGTCATGGTCGCCGCACGCGCGATGAACATGGGCGCATCCCTCCTCAAACCCCTGCTTGCAGAGGGAGAGGGCGCTTCCGTCGGCAAAGCCGTGATCGGTACGGTAGAGGGCGATCAGCACGACATCGGCAAAAATTTGGTCAAGATGATGCTGGAAGCCAAGGGCATCGAGGTCGTCGACCTCGGCACCAACGTCCCCGCGGCACAGTTTG
>JAFQII010000145.1 GCA_017397605.1 Clostridia bacterium | reverse complement strand
GCGAGGATTCGCAGCACAAAGGGATGTCCCGCCTCGAGCTCGGATTTGACCTGCTCGATCGTAAACTCGCGGTTTGCAAGCATGGCTTGTCTTGCCTCTTCGGCAGATGCCTGCCAGTCCTTGGTCTTGTTTTCGGTCTTTTTGTCAACCGCAAGCGCTTCCTCCAGTTCCTCTTCGGTGGAGAACACGGGATACGCCTTGCCCTCGCGGACAAGCTGTTTTGCATAGGTCTGATAGATCTCGGCACGCATGGACTGCTTGTGCGGTCCGTAGATGCCCTTGGACGTAATACTGCCGTCCTCGGCGATTGCCGCGCCCTCGTCAAACTCTGCGCCGTAATGCGCAAGCGTCGTGATCACGCCCTGCGCCGCGCCTTCGACCTCACGCTTGGCGTCGGTGTCCTCGATACGCAAATAGAACACACCGCCCGATTGGTGCGCAAGTCTCTCGCCGATCATCACCTGATACATACCGCCGAAATGCACAAAGCCCGTGGGGCTGGGTGCAAAACGCGTGACCTTTGCGCCTTCGGGAAGGCTGCGGGGCGGATATTTTGCCTCCCAAACGTCAGGCGTATGCGTAATGTGCGGAAACAACAGCTCCGCAAGCAGCTCATAATTCATCATAAATACTCCTTGTGCAAAAGGATTGCAGATTTTAATAGTTTATTATACATCCCTTTGCGCAAAAAGTCAAGTGTTAGCTGCATTTTCGTGCACAAAAGTCTTTTGCTGTACTATCTGATATAGTACAGTTAGTATTGTACCACATCAAATGCCGTTTGTCAACCTTTTTTTGCAAAACGGATCATTTTTGGCAGTCACGGCAAACCGCGCATGCATAAACTGCAAGCGAGGAGTTGAAAGCATCATGGACTTGATCTTTGTTTTGTCGTCCGTGACGTACGCAATGAAAGCGCGCGACTTTCTCGCCGCGCAAGGCATCCGCTCGGAGCTGACGCGTTCCGCCGCGATCCGCAAGGTGCGCGGCTGCGGCTACGGCTTGCGCATCCGCACATCCGAAAGGGGACGCGCCGAGCAAATTTTGGTACAGGCGGGCATCAACATTCTTGGCATCACGCAGGAGAAACACGCATGATCTATTTTGACAACGCAGCAACGGGATTTCCCAAAAGTGCGTCAGCGGCAAACGCGATGCGGGACGCATGTCTTTGCTGCGGCAACCCGGGCAGAAGCGGGCACTTACTTGCAAGGCGTGCCGACGAAATTCTGTACAACTGCAGAAAAAAGCTTGCGTCACTGTTTGGCAGTGTTCCCGAACGCGTCATCCTGACCAAAGGGGCGACAGAAGCGCTCAATTATGCAATCAAGGGCTTATATCGGGAGGACAGCGAGGTGCTTTGCTCCAACATGGAGCACAACGCGGTCATGCGTCCGTTGCAAGCGCTCCGAATGTGCGGCGAGATCGTTCTCAAGCAGTTTCGAGCGGAAATCGCAGACGATAACGTTACGGTCGATAATTTCCGTCTTGCAGTCGGCAAGCACAGCGATATGGCAGTCGTCACGCACGCATCCAACGTCTGCGGACGTGTTTTGCCGCTTGCCGAAATGCGTGCGGCAGTCGGCCGCGAGGATTTTTTGATGATCGCGGATTGCTCACAGACTGCGGGACACATCCCTATCGATATCCGACAGCTCGGAGTCGACGCAATCTGCGTTCCGGGGCACAAGGGGTTGTTCGGCCCGATGGGAACAGGTGCGTTGATCCTGCATCCCGACAGAGCGTATTCGTTTTGCACGATCATCGAGGGAGGGAGCGGCATCGACTCGCGCGCAATTTCCATGCCCGAGGTTTTGCCCGAACGTCTGGAAGCGGGTACGCCCAACGTCTGCGGGTTTGCGGGTTTGTGCGCGGCACTGGACGAAGTAACGTTCGACACAGACGAAATGCATTTGTATCAACAGCTCGTCGACGGTCTGATAGCAAAAAAAGAAATCCGTCTGCACGGATATCACGCGCACGGGGCATACGTTCCGACCTTGCTCATCAACAAGCAAAACCGAGATTGCGAGGAACTGGCAGAGTATCTCGCCGAAAACGGCGTTGCCGTACGCGCGGGCTTGCACTGCGCACCTTGTGCCCACCGCGCACTCGGAACGCTTGACAGTGGCGGCGTGCGCATCAGTCTCTCCAAGCACAACACCGAAGAAGAAATACAGCGCTTTTTGCAATTGATTTAGAAAAGAAAGAGGAATGCTTTTTTGCATTCCTCTGTGTGTCTTATTCTTCGACGTAGTGGCCGTTTTCGAGCAGATATTTATCAAACTTGTCAACAAAGAACTGTCTCGAGCAAACGGAGTAACGGTATTTGGAGTGGGGCTCAGGCAGACAGAAGCGCAAATAATTGACTTTGCCGCCGTTGCGTCCTGCTATTGCATCCTCGACCTGCGGGTCAAAGACGTAGAAATCCTCTCCGATTTTTATGGTTGTCCACTCATGTCCGGTATAACCGCCGCCGTTGGCAGAGGTCGTACCTTCTACCACATAGCACTCCAAGCCGATGTAACGCATCATTACGGCAAAAGCATTGGAATAGCAGTCGCAAGTACCGATTCCGTCGCGGATCAGCTGATACGCGCAGTGTAAATCGTTGTACTTCTCGTGTGACGGACGCTTGTACGAGGTATTATCAATCACCCAGTCATAGCAAGCCTTGACCTTGTCATAAGTATCCATACCGGGCTCAAACAGCTCGTCGAACAATGCCTTGACAGCCGCATCCAGTTCGGGATGATCCGCAACATACGGATGCAAAACCGCAGAATTAAGCAATCTGCGGATCTTGTCCGCTCTTGCCAGCGAGATCTCGATCACGCTGTTTTTGTCATAGAGCGTAACTTCTTCGTAATAGGAAACAAACGCACCCGACTTGACATTGAGCACAAAGTCGGCGCTGTCAAGCTCAATATAGAACTTGCCCATCTCATCGGTCTCGCCGGTCTGATCATCGATCGAAACCTCAGCGCCCTCAATCGTAAAGCCCTCGATATCCTTGACAATCACAGTAACCTTGTAAGGCTCGTCCTGCCCGGGCTTGCCCAACGGATCACGAATAAGTTCTTCCTCAGAGGACTCCTCGGGCTGCTCCTCGGGAACAGACTCCTCAGGTTCTTCGGAAGGCTCCTCATCGGGCTCTTCGGAAGGTGCCTGGGGCTCCTCAGACGGCGCCTCGGGTTCTTCGGAAGGCTCGGCGGAGGGTTCTTCGTCAGACGCTTCGTCAAAGCTCTCGCTTTCGTCAACAGAAGGCTGTGCAGACGGCTCCTCGGAAACGCTCTCGGAAGAGGTCTGATCCGCAGGAGACGACTCAGTCTCGGACTGCACGGGAGTGTTCTCTACCGTATGATCCGTGTCGGAGGTCTCTGCCTGATGCGGAACGCTTGCTTCGCTCTCTGCCGTCTCGGGGAACAATGGCTCGGTGACGGATGCCGCAAACAACGACGAAACGATCACAACAAAAGCCAGTATCAACACCGCGACGGCGATCTTATTTGAGTTCATCGGTATCCTTCTCCCTTCTGCCAAAATTCTTTCCAGACCGCGTAATTATACTGCATTTTCCCCATTCTGTCAAGCGAAAAATCCCAATTTCGGCAATATAGCCATTTTCGCACCATCTATTTTGTCAAAAACAGACAACGTTTTTCGGCTTATTTTAAGAATTACACCACATTTTCGAGAGGAATGATTGTTTTTCCATGAAAAAAGACGTTACATTGGTTTTTGCGGGAGGAGATGCGCGTACGGTATTTGCTGCCAGGCAGTTTGTTTCGGACACCGTGCGCGTTCTTTTAACCGGATTCGACCGTTTTGAGGGTGATACCCGAGGGCTCATGCTGGTACATTTGCCGCAGGACGCGCTGTTGCAGGCGGACGCGGTTGTCCTGCCCCTGCCCTACACCAAGGGCGGCGGCGTTCTGAACGCGCCTCTTGCGGAACGGAGTATGCTATTAGAGCACGTTTTTTCGCTTTCGGAGCGTGCAAAGGCGATTCTCGGCGGCATGCTGCCTGCAGAGGACGAGCGTTTTTTTGACTATTATGACGAAGCAATGATGCTCCGCAACGCGGACGTCACCGCCGAAGCGGCGCTGGTACTGGCAGGAAACTCCATCGGCGGCTGTCTCAACGGCGCAAATGCCGTCGTGGTCGGATACGGACGGATCGGCAAGCGTCTGGCGGCAAAGGCGCGCGCTTTGGGATGCAGCGTAACCGTTGCGGCACGCAAGGAACGTGATCATGCGCTGATCGGCATGTGCGGACATCGGGCGATCGGCTTTGACGCGCTCCCCGATGCACTGGCAAACGCCGATTTTGTCTGCAACACCGTTCCCGCAGAGGTTTTTTGCGAAAGCATGCTGCTGCGCATGCCCGCACACGTGCCGCTGATCGACCTTGCCGACAGCATCCCCTCTCCCCGCGCTGTCCGCGCAAACGGTCTGCCCGGCAAATATGCGCCCGAAACGGCAGGACGCATCCTCGCCGACAGCGTACGCCGCATTCTGATCAAAGAAGGTATTTTATGAAGCTCGCATATGCAATCTGCGGTTCCTTTTGCACACATGCACATTCGCAAAAACAACTCCGTTTGCTTTCGGAGCAACATGACGTCTACCCGATTCTCTCGGAAATTTCCGCAACAACCGACACACGCTTCGGCAAAGCAAGCGACCTTAAAAGGAACATTGAAGCCATCACGGGACGTGCACCCATCCTCACCGTGCGCGATGCCGAGGAGGTCATTACGCGGGGCGGATTTGACGCACTCGCCGTTTGCCCCTGCACGGGCAACACGCTTGCCAAGATCGCACACGGCATCACCGACGGTGCAGTCACGATGTCCGTCAAGGCGCAATTGCGAAATCGGCGTCCCGTGATTCTGGGAATTGCGACCAACGACGGCCTCAGTGCAAACCTGTTTAACATTGCAATGGTGCTGGAAAAGAAAAACGTCTACTTTGTCCCCTTCGGGCAGGATGACGCGTCCCAAAAGCCGACTTCGCTGATCTGCGATTTTCACCGATTGCAGGACACGCTGGATGCGGCAATGCAGGGACGGCAGCTGCAGCCCGTGCTGTTGGAGTGATTTTTCACCGCACACTGCGCTTTTTGAAGACATCATAAAAGCGTCGGGACGCCCCGACGCTTTTATATCACCGCGCGTTTACGCGCTTTATTTCATATTAAGAAATACATCGACGATACGGTAGAGCTCGGACTCCTTGTTGTCGCGTCTCCATGCCGCGCTGTAACGCTTGACCCAATCCTCGGTAAAGCCCGCGGGAGTCTGTTTCTTGCCGCCGTGGTATCTTGCGGAGGACATGCACATCAGATACTCACCCTCGCATGCAAGGATGAGATCCTCGATGATCTCGTTCTGCACGGGAAGCGCGCGGAACTTGTCCGCCAGCTTGAGCGCCTTATTTGCACATGCGACGAGATCCTTGGGGCTGGAGCTTGCCTGCATCCAGGTCGAACCGCCGAAATACTGCACGCAAAGCACTGCCCAGTTCATCACCTGACAGCAGTCGCCCAACTCGCGCAGATACTGAACCGCCTTGCCCGTTTTGTCGCCGTACAGCAGGTAGGAAACACGGTCATCAAACGCCTTAGAGGGAACAACCTCGTCCTTGTTCCACGAGATCGCCGCGCCGAGCACAACGCCGTAAAGCGAAGTGTTGAGCGCCGCGGTATGGCCGTAGTCGCCCCACGCGGTATTGAGCGAGCCCATCGCGCCGTTTTCGTGGCCGGAACGGATCATCTTGATGATGTTCTGCTCTGCGTAGTTGACGACCTCGCTCATCTGGTTCCAGCAGGAGGTGCCGGGACAGAGAATCTGACGGTAGCCCGCATCGCGGAATTTTGCGGCATTGGCAACCGGCGGATTATTGCCGTAATCCCAGTTGAGCATGACAACGTCCTTGGGGAAGCTGTCGAGAATCTCGGGATGATGGAGAATGATGTCGCCCCACATCATCACGGTCTTGCCGCGGGACATAACATGGTCAATGATCTTGCGGGTAAACTCAAGATAGAGCGCGCCCGAATCCTTGCCCGTGTTTCTGCCCTTGCCGAGGTCAAACGTTTCGTCGCAGCAGATGTTAAAGTATTTGCTGCGGAACAGCGGAATGTACTGGTCGATCATGCTGCCGATGATGTTGATGCTCTCGGGGTTGGAGGGATCGATGGTATGGTGAATCATCGCGTCATACCATTTGTTGCCCGAAGGCTCATAGGTCTCGAGCTCGCGGTATTCGCTCCAACGGGGGCTCTCCAGCAGGCGGTACAGGTGACCGAAGGTGGACAGCGAGGGAACAAAATCGATAAAGTTGTCGTAGCAGTACTGATCCAGCTCGATGATCTCTGCGGCTGTCAGCGCGTTTTCGGGACGTG
>JAFQII010000144.1 GCA_017397605.1 Clostridia bacterium | reverse complement strand
TTTTTCACAAACAGATCGATGATGTCGTCGACCGTAAAGCCCTCGGGGATCGTCAGCGTGACGATCTCGCGCACGCGGGAAGGCGTGGTCAGCGCGCTTACGAGCTGGTTATAGTTCATCGACGTGTTGAGCGTGTGCTCGCCGCTGATAAAGGTCAGCTCCTCGCCGTCCTCCAGGTCCAGCTCGATCATTGCCAAAAAGACTTTTTCGTAGTCGATCAGCCCGTGCTCTGCAAGCAGTGCGGCAATTTCCTCGGAGGTGGCGCCTTCGGGAACGACTACTTTGACCTCCGACTCACCCGTCACGAGCGCAAACACGTCGTTGACGGCAGTCAGTACATAATAAGAAAGGTAAGATGCGATGATCAGCACAACGGCAATATAGAGCACAGCCTTGAGCAAAAAGGACATGTTCATAATCCAGTCGCCGATGTGCAAAAAGATGCGGAACACGATAGGCAGGTGCGAATACTCGCCCGGCTCATCCTCGTCTTCGTCCTCGTCCTCCTCATAGGACTCCTCGGGAAGGTACGTCTCGTCGTCCTCGTCGCCGTCGGAAAAATGCGAGGAGGGGTCTTCGGCGTGCTCCGATACGATGTCGGCAAAATGCGCGGCGACCTCTTCGCTGACCTCGGTGTAGACGGGTTCTTCCTCCTCGGGCTGTGAGGCGGCTTCTGCGGCAGGCAGACCGACGCGCGTTTTGGGATCGAGCGCGACGGTGGGCGCGTCCTTGGGAGCGTCGCCGTCTTTTGCAGAATTGCCTGCTTGATTCTTTTTGTTGCGGTATTCGTCCAAAATTTCGGCAAGCTCGTCGGTTTTGGAAAAGCGGTTGTTTGCCATATGCGGTTACCTCTTTATTGGAGAGCCGTGACCAAAAGGAACACGGCGGTCAGAACGAGAAACGTGGGGGAGAGAAAGACCCTTGCAAGATGGGTACGGCTTTTGGGGGGCAGAGAGCCTTCGGGCGGCTCTGCCGCGTATTTGCGGTACATGTGCTCTATGTTGTAAAGCAGCAGGAACAATGCGGCTCCGAACAGCACTGCCAGCAAAAACCCGACGAAGAATGCACCGTTTTTTTGCATGATGATCTTCAGGAATTGGTCGGACGTGTAGACGTTGAGCGTGTTGCTCAGCAGATGCAGCAGCATGGCGGGCAGTACCGAGCGGGATACCGAGGTGATGACGCCCAGCAAAAGCCCGATAAACAGATAGATCGGAAATCCCGAAACGGAAAAATGCAGCATTGCAAAACAGACGGCGGAGACGATGATCGCATTGCCCTCTCCGAGCGTGCGGTATTCCGCCAGCACCACACCGCGGAAGAACAGCTCCTCGCACACGGCGGGAATGATGACGGTTGAAAGCAGAACGCCCGCAAACGGCGGATCGGCTTCCCCTGCGGAGAAACGGTCGAAAAAACCGCTGATGCTCACGCTTTGCTCACTCGATACGCGGTAGAAAAATTTGATAAACAAGCTGCCGACCACCAACACGAGCGCGCCTGACAGCGTGACGCCGATGTGCCGCGGTGACGGTGCGGTCAAAAACATGGGGGAGGACAGCTTGCGTCCTTTGAGCAGATAGTACAGCATACAGGGCAAAACCAGCACCATGATCTGCACAAGCGCGATGCTCAAAAACAGATTGGTCGGGTTTTGCGCTTTCGTCAGTACAAAACGGGACAGATGCATCGCCGCAAAGACAAACAGAACCAACAGCGGCGTGGTAATGTGCGGCAGACGCGCAAGTCCGCGCGGTGCTTTTTCGGTTGTGGATGCCACGGCAGATACCTCCCTTCGGAAAATGCAAAATTAAAATACGGAGTAAATTTACGCAAATCTCGTTTGCGTTTTCAGCTCTGCGGCACGTGCGGAGCCGAAGAGCAGTTCGACAAGGTGAAAGCCGAACTCAAATGCGACGCCCATGCCCTCTGCGGTGACAAAGATATCGTCCTGCTCGACCTTTTTGCCCGTACGGATGCCGTCGGGAATTTCTTTTTCAAAGCCGGGATAGCAGGCGTAGCGTCTGCCGTCCAGCAGTCCCATTTTGCCGAGAATGGAGGGTGCGGCACAGATCGCCGCGACGTACAGACCGTTTTCCGCCGCGTACTGCACCAGCGTGCGGACTTTAAAGCTCTCGTAGAGCTTTTCCGTCCCGGGCATACCGCCGGGGAGCATCACACAGCTCAAGGACGTTCTGTCAAGGGATTCGATCGGGCAGTCCGCTTTGACGCAAATGCCGTGCGCACCCGTGACGGTTTCCTCTCCGTCGACAGAAACAAGCAGCACCTCCGCGCCTGCGCGGCGCAACAGATCGGCGGGGACGAGCGCCTCCGCTTCTTCAAAGCCGTTTGCCAAAAAAACTGCAACTTTTACCATGAGTAGACCTCACTTTTTGATAGTTTGGAGCAGATTGCCGACGTGGGAGAAGATCTCTGCGTGGATGTCCTCGCGCGAGCGAAGCGTCTTGCCGTCCGCACTGCAGTCGATCTTTGCCCAGCCGAGCTTATCTGCGGAATACAGCGCCGCGCGGTAGCTGTCGCGCAGGTGCTGTTTGTTGTTTTCGTGAATATCGGTGGCTCTGCCCGTTTCTGCCGAGCGGCTCATCACGAGCGACTCCGAAACCGCGGGCGGTACGCAAAGGTACAGCACCAAGTCGGGTGCGGGCAGGCCCAATTTGCCAAACTCAAAGTCAAACAGCCAGTCCAGAAAGCCGTCGTACTCCGATTCGGGCAGCTTGGAAAGCTGATGCACCGCGTTTGCGGTGGTGTAGCGGTTGGCGAGGATCACCGTGCCTGCGTCGTAGTCTTGTTTCCAGTCCAGCATGTAGGAGCAATAGCGGTCGGTGGCAAAAAAGCTTGACGCCGCGTAGCCGTTGACCGCGTTCGGATCGTTGCCGAACGCACCGCTCAGGTACAGCTTGACCGCCGCGCTCATTTGGTCGTCGTAGGTCGGAAAGCTGATGTTGCGGCAGGGGATGCCCTGCGCCTTTAACGCCTGCTCCAAAAGCCGCGTCTGCGTTTCCTTGCCCGAGCCGTCCAGCCCGTCCAATGCAATCAGAATGCCCATATCTTTCACCGCCTTGTCATAGAAACACTACTTTAGTATAGTATTATACCACTTTAGCATACGGATTGCAAGTGTTTGCGAAAAAAATTCAAAATATGGAAATAAAAGTCCGATATATACATGAAAAAAGGGGCTGAATCACTCAGCCCCATGGATCAGCGGTATTCTTCGGGTAAAAACTCTGCGGGAATGATGGTACGTACGGTGGTATACATGTTCTCGATGGAGAAGTTACCGCCGTAGAGCGTGGAGGAATGGCTCTTTTCATAAACAACTACGCCGTGCTTGGCAAGCAGTTCGTCGGTGTAGTCCTTGAGCTCGTACAGCTTGAACTTGCGGTAGCCCGTGTCCAGCTTGGAGTTGACAGAGGCTTCTTTTTCATAGTGCAGTACAAGGGGTGTGATGACAGGGTTTTCGACCGTGATCTCGCCCGTCTCACCGTTTTTGCGGATGTCAAAGGAGAGCGTCGCTTCCAGTACGTTGAGCGCGTTCTGCATGCCCGAAACAAAGTTGCCCAGCGAGTAGGTCAACAGCATGCGGTTGCCGTTTTCGTGCTCCATCCACTCGGCGGGTTGCAGGCAGTGGGAATGCATGCCGATGACCACATCCACGCCCAGCTCGCAGAACAGCGATGCGTAATATTTTTGATCGCTGTTGGGCTTGTAGGAGTCTTCCCATCCCCAGTGTGCAGAGACGATGACCACGTCGGCTTGCTCCTTTGCCAGTGCGACCTGGCGGCGGATCAGCGGCTCTTCAAAGTACGGAATATACGTCTCGGAGTAGCAGGGGATGCCGTTGGTGGAATAGGTGTAGGTCAAAAGTGCGATCTTGACGCCCTGTTCCTCGTAGATCACGATGTTGTCGGTGTCCGCTTCGTCCTTGTAGTAGCCGAGCGGTGTCATGCCAAGGGATTTGAAATACTCGTCCGAATACTTGAGCAGGCTGTCGTTGCCCGCGTCCAGCATGTGGTTGTGCGCCATGTTGACGATGTCCACGCCCAATGCCGCGAGGTCTCTGCCCATGGCGATCGGGGTGTTAAAACGCGGATAACCATCGATTTTGGTGCCCGGCCCGCCCGAAAGCGTCTCTTGGTTGATATAGCAGATGTCAGCGTTTTTCATGTAATCCGCGACAAACTCATACGTCGGCAAAAAATCGTAGCCCGACTCGTTGGTCGCGTTGTAGTCGCAGGTTGTTCCGTTGGCTTCCGCATAGTTGCGCATCGCATTGAAATAGACGGACGGGTGGATCAGGTTGTCGCCGAATGCCGCGACGCTGATGACGGTGTCCTCGGGGATCGGAATGACGATGATCTCACCGCTTGAGGTGTCGCTTTCTTCCTTGCTGTTTTCGGCAGGAATGCTGATGTCGGTGCCTGCCTGCGAGGAGGAAGCGCCGTTTGATTGCTCGAGCACGTCCGACGCGGACGAGGTGTTTGACGGTGTTTCCTCAGGGACGAGAAGCGCACAGCCGCAGATCAGCAAAAACAGCATTGCCAGCACAAAAGCGGCGAGAACCTTATACTTTTTCATGTTTTACATCCTTTTTCTCCGAAAACGATAGTTTTCGGCAATCAATTTCTTTGGAGATTCTTAAGTCGTACCCCAGTATACCAACAAATTTTGCACCTGTCAAGGCTTTTGGTGCACGAACTTTGTAAACATTCCTTGTGCGCGCTCGTCGCAGAGGGCGGTAGCGACGGTGCCGTCTTCGGTGTACTCCACCTCCTGCACGGTGGCGAGGCGGTAGAGGTCGGACACGCGTCCCGACTCGCTGTGCGGGAAGAACAGCGTCAGCAGCTTTTTTCCGCCGTTTACCGTTTCGTCCAGCTTGGCAAGCAGTTCGTCGATGCCCTTGCCCGTCGCGGCGGAAATCTCCAGCGCATTGCCGGGGAACAAGCCGCGATCTCCGTCGGAAACGAGGTCGGTTTTGTTGTAGACCTCCAAAATCGGCTTGCCGCCCGCGCCCAGTTCCTCGATCAGCTTTTCGGTCACGGCGCGCTTGCGGGTGCGTTCGCTCGCCTCCTCCGAGCCGTCGGTCAGACAGAGGATGAGGTCGCAGTATTTGAGTTCTTCCAATGTGGAACGGAACGCGCGTACCAAATGCGTCGGCAGACGGTCGATAAAGCCGACCGTGTCGGTCAGCAAAATCTCCGTTCCGCTGGGAAGGGTGAGTCTTCTTGTGGTGGGGTCCAATGTCGCAAACAGCTTGTCCTCGGCGAGGATCCCCGCGTCGGTCAGACGGTTTAAAAGCGTCGATTTGCCCGCGTTGGTGTAGCCGATGATCGCGGCGGTCGCAAGCCCGGAGCGCATGCGCTGTGCGCGTTTGACGTTTCGCGTGCGTTCCAGCTCGTCCAGCTCGGCGGAGAGCGCTTCGATCCGGCGCCGGATGTGACGGCGGTCACTTTCCAGCTTGCTCTCGCCCGGGCCTCTGCTGCCGATGCCGCCGCCCTGGCGGGACAGCATCTTGCCCTTGCCGACCAAGCGCGGCGCGGTGTAACGCAGGCATGCGATTTCGACCTGCAATTTGCCCTCTCCCGTGACGGCGTGCAGGGCAAAAATGTCCAGAATCAGCATCGTGCGGTCGATGACGCGGATGCCGATGATCTCCTCGACGGATGCGATCTGCGAGGGGGACAGCTCGTTGTCGAACACGGCAAGCGTGATCGACGGGTCTGATTGCACCATCTGCGCGATCTCCTCGCATTTGCCGCTTCCGATGTAGGTCGCCTTGTCGGGGTGGGGGCGGTTTTGAATGACGGTCGCCGCCGTTTCGCCGCCCGCGGTTTCCAAGAGGCGTTCCAGCTCGGCGAGGGAATTTTCGCACTCGGCTTCTTCTCTGCCGAGAGAAACCGCGATCAGCACCGCGCGGGTAGTCTGATCTTGCTCCATAATATTTGTTTCGGTCATAGATAATCTCCTTTCGGACAATAAAAGAAAAACGGCGCACGAAAACCGTGCGCCGCAAAGAGTCTTTGCTACTGTTGGAATTAACCGAGATTGAACTTCTTCTTGAACTTGTCAACACGTCCGCCTGCATCAACAAACTTCTGTTTGCCGGTGAAGAAGGGGTGGCACTTCGAGCAGATATCAACCTTGAGGTTTTCCTTGACGGACTTGGTCTCATAGACCGCGCCGCAAGCGCAAGTGATCGTCGTGTTCTTGTAATCGGGATGGATGCCCTGCTTCATGATGGTTTTCCTCGCTTTCTTCTTGGACCCGACATTTCCGGCGCCGAGTCAATTTTTTTCATACGGCACACAGTATAGCATACCTTTTTTCAAAAATCAAGTGGTTTTTCAAATTTTTTCTCTTTTTTACTTGCATTTTTTTGCGCGTTGCGGTATGATAAGAAAAAACACACAAAGGAACGGTACGTTTTTATGAAACTGACATATCTCGGCACTGCCGCGGCGGAAGGCTGGCCCGCGCTGTTTTGCCGTTGCGAATACTGCACAAAGGCGCTCGAACGCGGCGGCAAAAACCTGCGCACGCGCTCGCAGGCGCTGGTCAACGACGATCTGCTGATCGATTTTCCCGCAGATTCGTTCTCGCACATGCAGCAAAACGGGCTCAACTTTTCTGCCGTCAAATATTTGCTGATCACCCACTCGCACATGGATCATTTTATGCCGACCGACCTGCATCTGCGTTCGGGCAGTTACTATGCGCACAATCTGACGAGCGACTCTTTGGATCTCTACGGCAACGAGCGTGTCAACAAGATGCTGCAAAACGAGCGCGTGGTACGCGACGAGGAGCCCAACGACACGGGCATCCGTGCACATGTGGTCAAGGCTTTTGAGCCGTTTACCTGCGGCAGGTACACCGTCACGCCCCTGCCCGCGACGCACGCGGAGAGGGAAAACGCGTTTGTCTACCTCATCAACGACGGCGAAAAAACCTTGCTCTATCTGCACGACACAGGTCTGCCCCGCGAGGAAGTGTACGAATATTTAAAAGAGCATCAGGTCAAGGCGGACTTGGTTTCTTATGACTGCACCTATGTGGCGCTGCCGTCGGGCGGCGGACATCTGGGCTTGGATTCCTGCCCCGTGGTAAGACAG